>CAZNNA010000101.1:1017-5425 GCA_964573825.1 uncultured Treponemataceae bacterium | reverse complement strand
CTCGGTGATGAGCCCCATGGCGATGCCGGCTACCGGCGCCTTTATGGGCACGCCGGCGGCGAGCAGGGACAGCGTTCCGCCGCAGACCGAGGCCATGGACGAGGAGCCGTTGGACTCCAGGATCTCGGAGACGACGCGCACGGTATAGGGGAAGCGATCCTTGCCGGGCATCACGCGCTCCAGGGCGCGCTTGGCCAGGTGGCCGTGCCCGATTTCCCGGCGGCCGGTGCCCAGGCGACCGACCTCGCCGACCGAGAAGGGCGGAAAGTTGTAGTGGAGCATGAAGCTCTCTCGCCTGTCGCCCTCGATGTCGTCGAAGACCTGCTCGTCGAAGGTCGTGCCGAGCGTGGTGGTAGCCAGGGCCTGGGTCTCGCCGCGGGTGAAGAGGGCGGAGCCGTGGGCGCGGGCCAGGACGCCCGTCTCGCAGGTTATGGGCCTGATGTCCTCGCAGCCGCGGCCGTCGACGCGCTGGCCGCGATCGAGGATGCCGGAGCGAAGGAGGTTATACTGGATATCCTCCATGAGCGCGGCGAAGAGCTTGTGCTGTATCTCGTCGTCGCCCAGGGACGCGGCGAAGGCCGCCTTGGTCTCCGCGATGGAAGCCGCCACGGCGGCGTAGCGCTCGTGCTTGACCTTGGTGAAGATGCTCTTGGCGATGCGCTCCCGGGCGAAGGCCTCGATCTCGGCCTTGCGGGCAAGCTCGGCCTTAAGGGGAGACAGGGCGAGCTTGGGCTTGCCGATGGCGTCGCGCATGGCGCGGATAGTGCGGCAGATCTCGGCTATCGGGCGCTTGGCGGCCTCGATGGCTCCGATCATCAGCTCCTCGGACACCTCGTCGGCGCCGCCCTCGACCATCGTGATGCCTTCTTCCGAGCCGGCGACGACGATCTCCAGCGCGGCCTTGGCTATCTGCTCGTAGGTCGGGTTGATGACGTAGGCGCCGTCGACGTGGCAGACGCGGACGGCCGCGATAGGGCCGTTGAAGGGAATATCGCTTATATGCACGGCCGCGCTGGCCGCGTTGATGGCCAGGATATCGGGCGGGTTGACGAGGTCGGCGGATACGGTCGTCGGTACGACCTGGATCTCGCGGCCGAAGGCCTTATCGAAGAGCGGGCGCATGGGGCGGTCGATGAGCCGGGAGACCAGGATCTCGCGATCCTTGGGCCTGGCCTCGCGCTTGATGAAACCGCCGGGGATCTTGCCGGCAGCGTAATACTTCTCGTTGTACTCGACGGTAAGGGGCACGAAGTCGAGCCCCTCGGTCGCCTTGTCCGAGCAGCAGGCCGTCGCTAGGACGGCCGAGCCGCCGAAGCGAGCGAAGACGGAGCCGTTGGCTTGCTTGGCCAGGCGACCGGTCTCGAGGATCATGTCCACGCCGTTGATTGAATAGGTACTGGTATGTGCCATTGCTGGATGGTTCTCCGTAGGGCCCCCGAGCGGCGCCCCTTATGAACGAAAGAGCCCGAACTGACGTTCGGGCCCGCGAAGATCGAACTTACTTGCGGATGCTGAGCCGATCGGTGAGCGACCTGTACTTCTCTAGATCCTTCCTCTGAAGGTACTTGAGGAGCTTCCGTCGCTGGCCGACGAGAATCAGGAGGCCACGCTTGGAATTGGTGTCCTTCTTGTGCACCTTGAAGTGCTCGGTCAGCTGCTTGATGCGCTCGGTGAGGAGGGCGATCTGCGCCTCGGTCGAGCCGGTATCCTTCTCGCCGCTGCCGAATTCCTTAACAAGCCTGGCCTTGTCCTCTTTCGTCACTGCCATGTCTATAAACTCCTTGCTTCCGTTATCACGCTATTCTAGTTCCGAAGGCCGCGAACCGGGGCGAGGGCCCCCGCCCTTCCGCCGCGCTCGGCCATGATAGCGTACCGTCGCCGCGCACCGTGGCGCGAACGTCCGCACGCGTCGTTCCGTAATCGAGCGTCACTCCGTAGGTCCCTTCCCGGGGAACGGCTACGCCGAGCCCCGGGAGGGCTACTGCCTCGTACCCGTCAACCGGGACTATCATCGCTTCACGTAGATCCACCGTGTAGGGGCGACCCAGCATGGCGAGCGCCAGGTCAGTCCGTCCTTCCGTTACGGCCGCGCGTATCCGGCTCGAGCTGACCGGAGAGCCGCCGAGGCTTACGGGGTCGACGATATCCGTCTCCGACCCAAGGCCGCGGGCCGCAATCCTGAGCGCGGGAGCATCGGTAGAATGCCGATAGCCGCACCTGAAGTCGCTGCCTATAACGAACGAACGAACGCCGAAGGATTCGACGAGAATCGACACGAATTCGCTCCCCGCCAGTTTACTGAAATTCCCGGAAAAGTCAATGAGGACGCAGAGGGCCAGGCCCGCCGCGTCGAGCGCCTCGAGGCGCTGCCTGAGCGAGAAGAGGTCCGGGAGGCCCGCATGCCTACCCGTCTGCCGCTTCGGGTTGCCCTTGAACGTAAAGGCCATGGGGACGAGACCGGGAGCCTTCTCCATGACGCGCCGTACGAGGGCCGCGTGCCCGAGGTGCAGCCCGTCGAAGACTCCGATGGTCGCCGCGGAGGCCTTCGGTAGGTCAGCCGATCCACCCAGGGCCTCGTCCCAGCCTACTATCCTCAACCGAGCCCCCCGAGCACGAAGGCGTAGCGCCATCCGGTGCCCTGGCCCTGGGCTATCCCGAGCAGGACGCCCTCCTCGTCGAAGGCCGCCACGTTCTCGGAAGGCCGACTAGGCGCCGAGGCGAACGAGGCGATGCGGTACAGGGGCAGCCCCTTCCGGAAGGCGAGCGCTTCGGCCGGATCGAGGGCGATAGCGCGCAGGCCGAGTCCGCTCGCCCCCTCCGCGTCCAGGGCGCGGAGCGATCCCGGGCCGAAGGCCTCGGGAGGCACGGCCGACTCTACGGCGAAGGGGCCCGAGAAGGTGCGCCTAAGGGCCTGGAGCCGGCCCCTGCTTCCGGCGGCGAGGCCGAGGTCGCGGGCGAGCGAACGTATGTACGTCCCCTTCGAGCAGGCGACCCGTAGGCGCGCCATGCGCCCGTCGTAGGAGAGCAGCTCGAGGGAGCCTATCGTGACGGGCCGCGCCTTCGGCTCGACAGCCTCGCCGCGCAGCGCCAGCTCGTAGGCCCTCCGCCCGTCGATATGCACCGAGGAAAAGGCGGGCGGAGCCTGGAGTATATCGCCGCGGAAGGACGGGAGCGCGGCCTCGAGGGCCGCGAGGCTCGGCGGCGCCGCCGAGGCGACGACCCTGCCCGAAGGATCGAGCGTGTCGGTCTCCTCGCCGAGGAGCACGTCGGCGTCGTAGCCCTTGGAGGCGCACATGAAGTAATCGGAAAGCCTCGTATAGCGACCGAAGAGGCATATGAGCACGCCCGAGGCGAAGGAGTCGAGCGTTCCGGCATGCCCGCTCTTGACGCGGGGGCCGAGCCGTCGGGCCATGGACGAAAGGAACGAGTGAGAGGTAACGCCTACGGGCTTATCGAGGACGGCGAAGCCATTGAAGCCGGCCGCCCCTTCCGGGGCGTCTTTCACGAGAACAGGCCCTTGATCTTCTCGCCGAGCTCGAACCCTTCCTTGATACCCGCGTCGGGAAGGAACACGAGGCGCGGCGTCAGCCGAATGCGAAGCCTTCGCGACACCGACGACTGGATGAAGCCCGCCGCGGCGTTCAGGCCGGCGACTCCCTCGGCGAGGGCGTCGCCTTCCCTGAAGGTAGAGACGTAGAGCTTGGCGTGCGAACCGTCCCTGGCGACCTCCACCCGGGTTATGGAGAGGAAGCTATCGACTCGGGGGTCCTTGACCTCGCCCCTTGCCAGGAGCGAGGCGACCTCCGCCTTGAGCGTCTCCTCGACGCGCTTACGCCTTATCTGATCCATCGTCCGCGCTGCTGAGCTTCCTGGATATCTGCACGAACTCGAAGATCTCGAGAACGTCGCCGACCTTGACGTCGGTCCATTCAGCTAGGCCGATACCGCACTCGTAACCGGCGGCGACTTCCTTGACATCGTCCTTGAAGCGCTTGAGCGAGGACATCTTGCCGGAATGCAGCTCGACGCCCTCCCGGATGACCCTGACGCTGGCGCCGCGCTTGACCGTGCCCGTGAGCACGAAGCAGCCGGCGATGGCGCCGATCTTGGGTACCTTGAAGACCTCGCGGACCTCCGCCTCGGCGATGTCGGATTCCTTGATCTCCGGGGCCAGCATGCCTTCCATGGCCTGCTGGATCTCCTCTACCGCCTTGTAGATGACGTTATACTTGCGTATCTCCACCTTTTCCTGGTCGGCGAGGGTCTTGGCCTTGGGCGTCGGCCTCACGTTGAAGCCTATTATGATGGCATCGGAGGCGCTGGCCAGATCGACGTCGCTCTCGTTGATGGCGCCGGCCGCGGCCCTGATGGCCACCAGCCGCACCTCCCGGGTGGAGAGCTTCTCGAG
>CAZNNA010000101.1:0-1007 GCA_964573825.1 uncultured Treponemataceae bacterium | reverse complement strand
CCAGCCTGTCCGAGGCCTTGAGGGCCTCGACGGAGCCGTGTACGTCTCCCTTGATTATGACCTTGAGTTCCTGCACCGCACCGTCGTTGATGGTATCGAAGAGGTTATCGAGGGTCACCTTCTTGAGCGTCTTAGCCACCTCGGAGCGCTTGAGCTCCTGGCGCTTATTGGAGAAGGAACGGGCGATCTTCTCGTCCTCGACGGCCTCGAAGGGGTCGCCGGTGTTGGGAATACCCTCGAAGCCGATGACCTCGACCGGCGTTGAGGGGGTTGCCTCCTCAAGCTTACGCCCCTTGTCGTCGAACATGGCGCGTACCTTGCCGGGATAGATGCCGGCGACGAAGCTGTCCCCGACGCGCAGGGTGCCGCGCTCGATGATGACGGTGGAGACGATGCCCCGGCCGTGGTCGATCCTGGACTCGATTACCTTGCCTTCGGCTCGGCAGTCGTAGTTCGCCGTGAGCTCCAGGACCTCTGCGGTCAGGAGTATGCCGTCGAGTAGCTCGTCGATACCGAGCTTCTGCAGGGCGGATATCTCGCAGAACATCGTCTGACCGCCCCAGTCCTCGGGTACGAGCTGGAGCTCGGACAGCTGCGTCTTGACGCGGTCCACGTTCGCCTCGGGCAGGTCGACCTTGTTGACAGCGACGATGATGGGCACGCCGGCGGCCTTGGCATGGTCTATGGCCTCGAGCGTCTGCGGCATGACGCCGTCGTTAGCGGCGACGACCAGGACCACTATGTCCGTGATCTGGGAGCCTCGGGCCCTCATCCTCGTGAAGGCCTCGTGGCCTGGCGTATCGAGGAAGGTAATTCGGCCCTTGGGCGTCTCCACCTGGTAGGCGCCTATGTGCTGGGTAATGCCTCCGAACTCCGAGGCGATGACGTTGGTCTTACGGATGGCGTCGAGGAGCTTGGTCTTGCCGTGGTCCACGTGGCCCATGATGGTGACGATGGGCGGCCTGTGGGCCAGGTCGTCGGGATTATCCTCTTCCTTCTCTATGATC
>CAZNNA010000100.1:0-10770 GCA_964573825.1 uncultured Treponemataceae bacterium | reverse complement strand
CAACGCCTTCCTCTTCGAGATGACGACGACCGACATGATGACCAAGCTACGCATGAAGCACTACTTCGATACCGTCCTGCTCGAGAAGATGGAGGAGAGCGCCTTCGCGGAGAAGCCGCTATCGGTGCTCATGTGCGACATAGACTTCTTCAAGCGCTTCAACGACCAGCACGGCCATAGCTGCGGCGACGAGGTGCTCAAGGCCGTGGCCCGCCTGATCCAGGACCAGACGAGGACCTCCGACCTGGCCGCTCGCTACGGCGGGGAGGAATTCTGCATGCTCCTCACGGACACCGACGCCGCCACCGCCGCCCTCATAGCCGAGCGCATACGATCGCGCGTCGAGGCCCTGGCGGTTCCCTACGACGGGCAGGAACTATCGATAACGCTATCGCTCGGCGTGGCCCAGTACGATCCGGATAGGGACCTGTCCGCCAAGGCCCTGGTGGACAGGGCTGACAAGGCCCTCTACCAGTCGAAGCAGGGCGGCCGCAACAAGGTCTCGGTAGGCTCCTGATGCCGACGGTTAGGCTCTCCTACGGAGGAACCGGTAGCGGCGATAATGACGGTGACGACGGTAATCGGAGCCCGCGACCGCCGGCGAGCTTCGACGCCTCGCCGGCCGTATCGATACTCGTCGCCGCGCAGCGCGCCGGGGTCCCCCTCAGGCACGATTGCGGCGGCAAGGCCATCTGCGGCACCTGCCGGATCCTCGTCGCCTCGGGCACGCTCAGTCCCGCGGGCCAGCGGGAGCGGGAGCGGCTCGCGTCGCTCGGCGCCCCTCCGGGCGCTCGGCTCGCCTGCCAGGCCCGCGCGGGCTCCGACGTCGAGGCCGCGGCCCTGGTGCCGCTACGTGAGCGCAAGGAGGACGACGGTGATACGACGCGATGACGCAACCTGGTGGAAGGAGGCGGTCTTCTACCAGGTCTACCCGCGCAGCTTCAGGGACTCGAACGGCGACGGGATAGGCGACCTGCGGGGCATAGAGGAACGGCTCGGCTACCTCGCCGAGCTAGGCGTGGACGCCCTCTGGATAAGCCCCTTCTTCAAGAGCCCCATGAGGGACTTCGGCTACGACATATCCGACTACCGCGAAGTCGATCCCATCTTCGGCTCGCTCGATGACTTCCGCTCGCTCCTTAACGCGGCCCACGGGAAGGGCATACGCGTAGTCGTAGACCTCGTCGTCAACCATTCCTCCGACGAGCACCCCTGGTTCAAGGCGGCCCGCTCGTCCAAGTCCGATCCCACGCACGACTGGTACATCTGGAAGCCTAAGACCGGCCGCAGGCCGCCCAACAACTGGGTAAGCCTCTTCGAGCAGCGCTCGGCCTGGTACCCGAACGAGGCCACGGGCGAGTGGTACCTGGCCACCTTCACGCGCAACCAACCCGAGTTCAACTGGCGCAACCCCGAGCTTCGGACGGCTATCTACGACACGGCCCGCTTCTGGCTGGACCTGGGCGCCGACGGCTTCCGCATGGACGTCGCCACGGCCTACTACAAGGACGCGGAGTTCCGCTCCAACCCGCGCAGCCTCAAGGCTGTGCCCGACATCTTCCAGGCCCATATCTATGACAGGAACCGGCCGGAATTCCACGAGGCCTTCAGGGACTTCCGCCGCCTGGCCGACGGCTACGGCGACCGCATGCTCATTGGCGAGACGCACGGCCTGGACGCCGCCCTCGCGGCCTCCTGCTACGGCGCGGACAACGACGAGCTGCACATGGCCTTCAACTTCGACTTCCTCTGGCGGCCATGGGGCGCCGCCTCGTTCCGCGACTCGGCCGAGCGCTGGTACTCCCTGCTCCCGGCGGGCGCCTGGCCCAACTTCACGCTGTCCAACCACGACCAGCCCAGGCACGTCCACCGCTACCGCAAGGGAACCGAGACCGAGGCAAGGGCCCGCGTGGCGGCGGCCATGCTCCTCTGCCTACGCGGCACGCCCTTCCTCTACTACGGCGAGGAGATAGGCATGGGCTGCGAGCGGCTGCCGCGCAAGGCCCTGCGCGATCCCCTGGGCCTGTCTACCTGGCCCCTACCCTTCGGGCGCGACCCCGAGCGCACGCCCATGCAATGGGACGATAGCGAAGATGCGGGCTTCGGTTCGGCTAAGCCCTGGCTGCCGGTCAACGCCGACTACCGCGAGCGCAACGTGGCCGCCCAGAAGGCCGATCCCGGCTCGCTATGGCACTGGTACGCCGCCCTCATCCGGCTCCGCAAGGCCGAGCCGGCCCTGCGCTCGGGCTCGCTCGAGTGGCTGGCCGCCCCGGACGGCGTCATGGCCTGGACGCGCTCGCGCCCGGAGGCCGTATCCGGGGGTTCCCGCTTCGTCGATACCTACCTGAACTTCAGCGCGAGGCCCGCGGCCGTGGCCGCCGAGGCCGGCACCCTGGCCGTAGGCGCTCGAGCGGGAGAGGCCGTCGCCGGGGGAACGCTGGCGCTCGCCCCCTACGAGGTCGCCATAGTACGGAGGAACGCATGAGCATGGAATCGCTCCGGCCCGGCCTCGTCGGCCGCAAGGAACTCGTCGTAGGCGAGGAGCATACCGCCCGCCACCTGGGCTCGGGAGGCGTGCCCGTCTATGCCACGCCCATGATGATACTGGCCATGGAGGAGGCGGCCCTCTCGGCCGTCGACCACCACCTAGGGCCCGGCATGGCTACGGTGGGCTACCACCTGGACGTCAAGCACCTGGCGGCCACGCCCGTAGGCATGCGCGTGACGGCCACGGCCGAGCTCCTGGCCATAGACGGCAAGATGCTCACCTTCCGGGTCGAGGCCGCCGACGAGGCGGGGCTCATAGGAGAGGGCCGTCACGTGCGGGCTGTCATAGACACCGAGCGCTTCAGGCAGCGCCTGGAGGCTAGGTCGGCTAAGCGCTAGCGACGGGAGAATTTGCCGCCGCGGGGCCGGAACCGTATACTGGGAGGTAGGAGGGCTCAATGGCCGATCTTTCCACGACCTTCATGGGCTTGAGGCTCGATAATCCCCTCGTGCTTGGCTCCTCGAGCCTCGGGGCCACCCGGGCCGGCATCGCCCGAGCCATCGAGGCCGGCGCCGGGGCCGTCGTCCTCAAGTCGCTCTTCGAGGAGCAGCTGCGCGCCGAGCTATCGGAGGCCGCGGCCCAGGCCGAGGTTCATCCCGAGGCGGCCGCCTTCATAGAGGGAGCGGGCATGAACGAAGGCACGGCGGAATACCTGGGCCTCATCCGGGCCGCCAAGGAGGCCTCGGCCGAGGCCGGAGGCCGCGTGCCTATCATCGCCAGCATCAACGGCTCGGGCGATCCCTTCTGGATAGAATTCTCCGAGATGATAGCGGGCGCGGGAGCCGACGCTCTGGAGCTCAACCTGGGAGTCATACCCACCGACCCCGACCGCGGCGCCGCGGCCATAGAGGACGGGCTCGCCCACCTCGTCTCCGAGGTCTCCCGGGCCGTGGGCATACCGGTCTGCGCCAAGCTCGGCGCCTCGTATACCAACGTCGGCAACATAGCCAAGCGCCTCGCCAAGGCCGGGGCCAAGGGCGTCACCCTCTTCAACCGCTTCTACCGCATGGACATAGACCTGGACGCCATGAGCCTGGCCTCCGGCCCGACCCGGGGCTCGCCCGACGCCTACCACGAGAGCCTACGCTGGATATCGATACTCGAGGGTCGGATAGGCGCCGAGCTCTGCGCCTCGGGAGGCGTCTACGACGGGCTCTCGGCCCTGCGGCTCGTGGCCGCGGGCGCGAGCGCCGTGCAGCTCTGCTCGGTCGTCTACGCCAAGGGCTACGAGGTGATCGGCTCTATGCTCGGCGAGATGAGCGCCTGGATGGACGGCCGAGGCCTGGCCAGGCTCTCCGACCTGCGCGGGCGGCTGGCCCGTCGCAACTCCGAGGCCCCCGAGGCCTACGGCCGCCTGCACTACGTCAGGGCGCTGACGGGGCAGGGCTAGGCCCGAAGGCCAGGAAGATCCGGTCTATAGCGGCGCCGGGCCGGTGGCCGAGCGACGCGCTCAGGTTACGGCACATGGATAGCCCCAGGCCCCGCCAGCGGCCCTCGGCCTCGTCGAAGCGGGGCGGCGCGGCCCCGTCGCGCTCCAGCCGCTCGGCGAACGCGGCGAAGGAGCCGTGGCTCTGTACGAAGAAGGCCAGCGTGAGCCCGCCGGCCCGCTTGCGCACGAGGACCGTCACGCCGGCCTCCCCGATCTCGCCGTGGGTCAGGAGGTTATCCATGACCTCGTCGCCCGCGACGACGAGGGCGCAGGCTTCGCGGCTCGACAGGAAGCCCAGGGAGCGCACGAAGCCGTCGTAGGCGTCGAAGGCATCGGGGCCCGGCAGGACCCGGCGGACGGCCTTGCGTGGCACGGTCGACCCTCCCGCGCCGACCGCCGGGCGGGAGGGAGGCCGAGGATCGCGAAGGTCGCTCGAGGGCGGCGCCAGGCTGGGCATCGAGGCTCCGGCTAGGCCGGCAGGTCCTTGACCGACGCGACCGCGGGGAAGCGGTCGGCGAATCCCGTAGACTCTATGGCTAGCCTGGCGACCTCGGAGGGAGAGGCCACGACGAATCGGCGGCCTTCGGCCTCGGCGTCCTCGATGGCGGCCAGGAGCACGCCTATGCCCGCGCTGGTCATGGACGTGACGCCGGCCAGGTCGACCGCGACGTCGCCTCGGCCCGAGGCCTCGACGACCTTGTCCTGCAGCTCGTTATACGTATAGCTGTTAAGGGGCCCCTGTACGGCCAGGATGGTCCACGCTCCCCGCTCGCTCGCCTCTACGCTTATGCCCGTCATCGCTTCCTCTCCTTGGCCGGCCCCTCGTAATCGATGGCGACCACCGTTATATCGTCGTCGAGCCTACCGCCCGCGAAGGCGGTGGCCGAGCGAATGACGGCCTCGACCGTCTCCTCGGCGCCGGAGGCCTTATTCTCCGCCAGTATGCGCGCCAGGCGCTCCTTGCCGTAGCGCTCGCCCCGGACGCTCTCGGCCTCGACGATGCCGTCGGTACAGATAAGGAGGCGCGAGCCTGGCGGCAGGGCCAGCTTCTTGGTCTTGAGGTAGGGCTCCACGTTACGCACGAAGCCGAGCATGCGGCCCTCGCCCTGGGCCTCCATGACCGAGTCCAGGGCGGGCGAGCCGAAGAGCATAGCCGGGATGCCGCAGTTGATGAAGTAGACCGAGCCCTTGTCCAGGGCCAGGAAGCCGAAGAGCCCGGAGAAGAAGGTCCCGCGAGGCAGGCGCTCCTTGATGAAGGCGTTGATCCTGGAGACGAGCCGGGTGAAGTCCTTCTCCTCGGCGAGCAGGGTCCGTATCATCGACTTGAGGATGATCATCGACATGCTAGCGTTAAGGCCCTTGCCCGAGACGTCTCCCACCACGAAGAACCAGCGGTGCTCCGACAGGCGCACGGAGTCGAAGAGGTCGCCGCCGAGCCCTCGCGACGAGCGGCAGCGGAAGGCCACGCCGACGCCCGGGTGGGCTATCGGGTCGACGCGCTCCTGGATCGAGCGCACGATCTGGTCGGCGAGGCCTATCTCCTTCTCAACCGTCTCCAGGAGCGACTCGCGCTCGACGTGCCTCGCGTAGTAGGCCACGACGAAGAGCTTACCGTGGGCGGCGTCCAGGGTAGCGTAATCGAGGGCGTCGTAGTCGGCGCCCGAGCGCTTGGGGCCCAGGGCGAAGGCGCCTATGACCCGGCGTCCCTCCTTGGCCAGTACGAGGGCCTCGGCGCCCAGGTCGCCGAGGAAACCGAGCAGGGTATCGCGATGCTCCGCGAAGGCCTCGTCGGCCATGACGTCGCTCTGGAGCACCACTCGCCTATCCAGGGCCGCGAGGGCCTCGAGGGCCTGCGAGCCGGCGGCCAGGACGAGCGTCCCGTCATCCGGGAAGGTACGCCTGAGGCCCCCGGCCTCGTCCTCGGAGAGGCTCTGGAGCCAGGAGGCGCCGAGCGCCTCGGTCATGACGGCGGAGAGCCGCGCGAGTGTGGCGCCGCGGCCCTCCGACAGGTCCAGGTGGGCTATGGCCGCCTCCAGGGCCTCGCGGGCGGCCTCGTCGCGCTCGGCGCCGAGCCGCCCTCGGGCGAAGGCCTCCGCCGCCCTACCGAAGGCCACGAAGGCGAGCAGGGTCACGGCCGCGGTGACGACGGGCGCCTGGCCTACGAAGATGAAGGCCAGGGCCGCTATGATCCCAGCGGGCGCGCCGAAGGCCAGGGCGACCACGGCCCAGGCCCCCGCGGCCTTGAGCGCCTGGGAGGCCAGGAAGGGCCGCGTCGACGAGTAGGCATAGGCGCCGGCGAGGGCCGCGCCCAGGAGGCCTATCGCCGAGAGCGGGTAGGCCGAGGCCAGGGGGCCGGATACGGCGTAGCGCGTCAGGAGGTAGCCCCAGGCTATCGAGGCCGAGAGGCCGGCGGCCATGAGGAAGAGGTGCTGGCGGAACATGCGGTTCCTCTGGGCCAGGGCCTTGGCGAGCGTGACGGCTAGGGCCGAACCGCCGACGAGGGCCCCGAGCAGAAGGTAGAGGCCGTGACCGCTTCCCTCGAAGCGTATCAGGTCGGGTCCGACGCGCCTGACGCTCTCTATGTACGCCTGAGTGCCTAGGCAGAACCAGGCGCCGCCCAGGGCCGCGGCCAGGAGGACGGCATCGACGGCTACGAGGCGACGAGCGTAGGGATACCCCAGGGAAACGCGGAGATAGGCCAGGTAGGCGGCCAGGGTCGAGGCGGCCGAGAGGCGCAGGAGGACCAGGGCGATACCGCCGCGCTCGGCTGCGAGGGCGTAGCCGGCCGCCTGCGCGAGGGCGGCCAGCGCCGAGAGGATGGCGGCCAGGCGGAAGAAGGCGGCGCCCCGCCGCATTCCCCTGGCCCCTAAGGCGAGCGCGGCCATGGCCAGGCCCGCCAGGCCGCCGACGAGCGTCAGTCCCATAGCCGCCCCACCTTCGCCGCCAGGATGGTTATGTCGTCGCGCAAGGCGCCCTCGGTCACGCTCGTCTCCCCGAGCGTCGCCAGGCGTTCCACGAGCGTCTCCGCGTCCGCCTCGAGCGCCGAGCCCATGATCCGCTGGAACTCGGGGGAGCGGTCGAGCGGGACGCCCTCGCCGGCGCTGATCTCCAGGAGCCCGTCGGTTGATAGGACTATGACGTCGTCGGTCCTGAGCTCGAGCTCCTCGACCTCGAGCCCCTCGATGGGAACGAGGCCTACGATGCCGCAGTTCGAGGCCAGGCGCTTGACGACGGGCCCCTTCACCGTCCGTACGACGAGGAACTGGTCGGGCATGGCCGCGTTGACGTAGGACAGGCGCTTCTTGCCGGTATCGAGGAGGGCCAGGAACATCACCGTGTACTTGTCCTCGAAGCCCATGCCGCGGATGGCTCCGTCGCAGGCCCTGACGAGGGCGGCCAGGTCGGCCCTGTCGCGGGCAGCGCGTATCGTGTTTATGACTATGCCCATGACCAGGGCCGCGGCCAGTCCCTTGCCGGAGACGTCGCCCATGACGAGCAGGGTCCGCTCGTCGTCTAATCTCAGCGCGTCGTAGTAGTCGCCGGAGACGTTGACCAGGGGGCGCCAGTAGGCGGCCAGGCTCAGCTTGGGCTGCTCCGGGAGCCTATCGGGAAGGAAGCTGCGCTGGGTCTGGGCTATCTGGCGCCACTCCTTGGTCAGGGCCGCTATATCGAAGAGCCGGGCGACGGTGAGCACGCGATCGAAGAAGATCGACAGCTCCGCGTGGAGCACGCGGTAGGCGTCGCCGTCAACGTAGGGGCTCACACGCGAGAAGACGAAGAAATAGTAGCCCTTGCACAGCACGAAGAAGCCCCGGGAGCCGGCCGGAGAGACCGTCAGCTCGAGGCGGTCGTCCATGAAGACGAGTCCCTCTGACAGCTCCCGGAAGCTTCGCTTAAGCCTCGGGAGGAGGGCGGGATCGGCCGTGAGCGAGGCGGGGCTCGAGTAGACAGGCTCCCAGGTATTGCTCTTTATGAGCACGACCGACGCGTCGAGGGAGCGCTCGAGGCACTCGCGGATGGCGGCGACGAACTCGGCCATGGTGAAGCAGGTTCGGACGCGCTCGACGAAGTCGACGACTAGGCGCGACACGCCTCGCCCCATGGCCTTCCGATACAGCCGCTCGTCGAGCCGGGCGAAGGCGGCGCGGCGAGCGGCGAATACGGCCACGAAGGAGCCCAGGGCCACGGCCGCCCTGCCCCAGAGCCCCGTACCGTGGCCCGCCAGGAAGGCGAGCGATACGAAGGCCGCCGCGGCCGCGAACCACGAGGCGGCTCGGGCCAGGGATCTTGCGCTACGATAATCCAAGAGGACGACTCCTCGGTTAAGCCTGAAGTGGCCCCAATCGTCTCATGGACGCGGTTAGCTGTCAACCGAAGAAGCGGCGCGAGGGTACTCGCGGCGCGAGATTACTCGTTTTATTCCTTCCAGCGCAGGTAGAAGGCGACGGGCCTATCGAGCGTCATGGCCGAGAGCGCGGGAACCCTCAGCCGGGCCGAGCGGGCCCCGAGGGCGGCCTCCGCCGCGCCCGAGGCCTCGAGCAAGGGTCCCGGCAAGGAGAGCTCCATCGTTACGAAGAGCCCGTCGATGGCGGCGATAGCAGCCTTCCCGAGGAGGCCGGCGAGCATGGCCCGGTACTCTCCCTCGTCGACGGGGTTATCGTAGAGCGCCGGCGGCTGGAGCGACTCGAGGAGGTCCTCGTCGAGCCCCGGGAAGAGCGAGGCGAGGGCGCGGGCGCTCCCCTTGTCGACCGACAAGCCGAGCGAGGCCCAGCCGGAGCCGCGCTCGTAGCGCAGGACGCGAGACAGCTCGGGATCGTCCTTAAGGAGGCGCCCGAGATCCTTGATGGCATACGATCCCCTGTAGGCTCGGTGACTCGGCGAGCGCGACTCGGCGACCGTAGCGCCGCGGGCGGACAGGGATAGGGCTATGGCCGGGGCGTCGAACAAGGGAGCCCCCGGCCTACCCGCTCCCCCGGCCTCGGCGAACTGGCGCACCTTGGCGTCCACGGCCTCGGGCACCTCCAGCGATAGCGCCACGCGAGCGCTCGCGTCCGGGAGCAGGGTCATCGAGGCCGACGCGCCGCACGAGGCCAGGAAGAGTGTCAGGCAGGCGGGGCAGGATAATCGCGCTAATCGCATCGGGGCTCCTTAGTGGGCCATACTATAGCGCGCCGCCGGAGCGAATCTCAAGCCGAGGACGCCGGCGCGGATCGTTACCGCCCGCCGGCGAGAGCCGTTCGCCCCACTAGCCAAAGTCTCATTTTTACAAAATACTTGCAACCGTCAACTTGATGACGTGTCTAAGTACATCAAGGCGCTAGCGCTGTCCGCGCCAATGGAGGTATGTTACTATGTCGGATTGGACACCATGGCAATTCTTGGATGAGTATAGGGGCAAGTCGTTCTCCGGGAACTGGCCCTCGCTCCCGGAGCTCTTCAGGATCACCGCATCACGCTACCCGGATCGCGCCTGCTTCACCGTATACGATCCGGACCGCGTCTCCCTCACCTATAGCCAGGCCCTCGCGAGGATAGAGACGCTCGCCGGCTTCCTGGCCTCCGAGGGCATCAAGCGCGGCGACAAGGTGGCCGTGAGCGGCAAAAACTCTCCCGAGTGGGCCGTATCCTACCTCGCCGTGCTCTTCGCCGGGGCCACGGTCGTGCCCATCGACTACCAGATCAAGAACGACGAGATCGAGGCCATTCTCAAGGCCTCGGACTCGGTGGCCGCCTTCATCGACGAGGAGAAGTACGACGCCATCGACCCCGCCGGGCTCGGCCTCAAGGCCCGCTGGTCGCTCTCCAGGAGGAAGCCCGGCTACTGCTACGAGCTCAAGGCCGCCAAGGCCGCGCCGGCCATAGAGCCCGCCAAGTCCTCCGACCTGGCCGCCATACTATTCACCAGCGGCACGACGGGCCAGCCCAAGGGCGTCATGCTGACCCACGAGAATTTCGTGGCTGACTGCTTCCTGGCCCAGGGCAACATGACCATCTACCACACGGACGTCTTCTACGCCCTCCTGCCCATCCACCACTCCTACACGATGCTCGCCGTCTTCATCGAGGCCATATCGGTGGGAGCGGAGCTCGTCTTCGGGCAGCGAATGGTCACCAAGGCCATACTCAAGGACCTCAAGGAAGCCAAGGTGACGATGTTCCTGGGCGTCCCCCTCCTCTTCAACAAGGTGCTCGCCGGCATCATGAAGGGGCTCAAGGACAAGGGAGCCTTGGTCTACGGCCTCATCCGCGCCCTCATGGCCGTCTCGGGCTTCGTGAAGAAGGTCTTCAAGTTCAACCCGGGCAAGAGGATGTTCGGCGCCGTGCTCGACAAGGCCAGCCTCCGGACCATACGCATCTGCATCTCCGGCGGCGGTCCCCTCGCGCCCAGCATCTTCAAGATGTATAACGAGCTCGGCCTGGACTTCGTCCAGGGCTACGGCCTCACCGAGACCAGCCCCATCATCGCCCTCAACCCAACCTACGCGTATAAGGAAACGAGCGTCGGCAAGGTACTACCGGGCATGGAAATGCGTATCATCGACCCGGACGAGGAAGGCCGGGGCCAGATAGTCGTCAAGGGCCCCATGGTCATGCAGGGCTACTACAAGAACCCCGAGGCCACGGCGGAGGCCTTCCAGGACGGCTGGCTCCTCTCAGGCGACGTAGGGTACCTGGACGCGGACAACTATCTCTACCTGACGGGCCGCGCCAAGAACCTCATCGTCACCGAGGGCGGCAAGAACGTCTATCCCGAGGAGATAGAGAACCGCTTCCAGCTCTATAGCGAGATAGA
>CAZNNA010000099.1:0-10771 GCA_964573825.1 uncultured Treponemataceae bacterium | reverse complement strand
CGACGCGGCCGGGCGTAGGGCCTCCCTCGAGGCCGCCCTGGGCCTGGCCGACGAGGGCTCCCGGCTCCGCGCCGAGCTCGGCTCGGTCCTCCTGGCCCAGGGGCTCTATCGCGAGGCGCTCGCGGCCTTCGACGCCGCGCTCCCGAGGCTCGGCGACGATTACCGGCTCCTCTACGGCGACGAGCGGGAGCGCGCCTACGCCCTCAGGGACGCGACCGCCGAGGCTCCCGGCGACGTACGCGCGCGCCTGGGGCGGCAGGCCATACGGCTCGATGAGATGGCGGCCCTGGCCCAGGCGGAGACCAACGCCCTCGATAGGATCACGGGCGGCGAGACCTGGGCCGCGGGTATCCTCGTGGAACGCCTCAAGGCCGCGGGCTGGTACCTGGAGGCCGGGGCCCCCGGCAAGGCTCCCGCGACGCGCAAGGACGCGGCCGCCTTCCTCTGGGCCCTGATGGCCAGGGGCGACCGGCGCATGGCCGGCCGCTATAGCGACCGGTACGCGGCCCGCGCGACCAGCCCCGTTCCCGACGTCGCCTACGACGCGCCGTACTTCGACGCCGTCCTGGGCGTGGTGGAGGAGGGCGTCATGCCCCTGGCCGACGGCAGGTCCTTTCACCCGGACGAGCCGGCATCCGGCCTGGATTTCTACGGCTGGCTCCTGGCCGCGGACGCCTGGCGCTAGGGCGGTGTTCGTACGCGAGATCCAGGCGCCGGTGTCCGACCTCAAGGGCGCCGGGCCCCAGGTCGCCTCCCGGCTAGCCCGCCTCGGCGTCTATACGGGCGCCGACCTCCTCCTCTTCGCCCCCCGCGACTACGAGGACCGCTCGGCTCCACGGCTCCTGTCGGCCTTCGGTTCGGGGCCCGTCAATTGCCGCGTGCGCGTGGCTGCCCACGACTGGTTCGGTTTCGGGCGCATGCGTACGCTCAAGGTCTGGGTCGAGGACGAGGTCGGCACCCGCGCCGCCCTCGTCTGCTTCAACCGGTCCTTCCTTGAGCGGAGTTACCCGGTCGGAGCCGATCTGAGGCTCTTCGGCCGCTTCGACTATCGCTTCTCAGAGCTCCAGTCGTCGAGCTTCGACGCCGAGCCCGTGTCGAGCGACGGGCTCGAGCCGGAGGGCGTCCGACCCGTCTATCCGCTCACGGACGGGCTCGGCCAGGCCACGGTACGACGGCTAGCGGCCCAGGCCCTGACCCGCTGGGGCATCGTGGACGACGAGCTGCCCCCGTCGATCCGGGAGCGCCGGGGCCTCGTCCGCAAGGCAGAGGCCCTGCGCCTCCTCCACGCGCCGGGGAGCCCCGCAGACGTGCCGCTCGCCCGGCGCGTCCTGGCCTACGAGGAGCTCTTCTACCTGCAGGTCATGATAGCGCGCCGGGCCGCCCTGCGGCGGCGGGGCGAGAGCCCGCGAGCGGCGCCGCCCGCGACCCTGGCCGCCGGGCTCCGCGAGCGGCTGCCCTTCGCGCTTACCGAGGACCAGGACGCGGCCATCGCCGATATCGTGGCGGACCTGTCGAGCCCCTGGCCGATGGCCAGGCTCCTGCAGGGCGACGTCGGCTCGGGCAAGACGCTCGTCGCCTTCTTCGCCGCGCTCTACGCCATAGCCGCGGGCGGCCAGGCCGCGCTGCTCGCGCCCACGGAGCTCCTGGCCCGCCAGCACGCCGACGTGGCCGCCCGCCTCCTCGAGCCCCTGGGCGTGCGCCTGGCCTTCCTATCGGGCAACGTCGCCGACGCCGCCCGCAAGCCGCTGCTCGCCGCGCTTGCCCGGGGCGAGGTCGACCTCGTCATAGGCACCCACGCCCTCTTCTCCGACGACGTAGCTTATCGCTCGCTCTCCCTGGTCATTGTCGACGAGCAGCAGCGCTTCGGCGTCCTCCAGCGCCTGGCCCTGGGCGCCAAGGGCCGGGCGCCCGACGTCCTCATGATGACGGCGACGCCCATACCCCGGACCCTGGCCCTGACGGCCTTCGGCGACCTGTCGGTATCGACCATACGCACCATGCCGAAGGGAAGGCTCCCGGTCATTACCCACCTGGCCAAGGACGGCAACGAGGCCAAGGTCTACGACTTCGTCAGGCGGGAGCTGGCGGCCGGGAGGCGGGCCTACTTCGTCTATCCCCTGGTCGATCGCTCCGACAAGCTGGCCCTGAAGGATGCCGAGGCCATGTTCGAGCGCCTCTCCGCGGAGGTCTACCCCGAGTTCAAGGGCGGTCTCATCCACGCCCGGCTCCCCGAGGACGAGAAGCGCCAGACCATGGCAGACTTCAGCTCGGGCCGCGTCTCCTTCATCGTGGCAACGAGCGTCGTGGAGGTCGGCGTCGACGTGCCCGAGGCTACCTGCATGGTCGTGGAGCACGCCGAACGCTTCGGCCTGGCGGCCCTGCACCAGCTCCGCGGGCGCGTAGGGCGCGGCGGGGACCAGTCGTACTGCTTCCTCGTCTGGTCCGAGCGCCTCGGGGAGGAGGGCAAGCGCCGCGTCATGGCCATGAAGAAGACGAGCGACGGCTTCGAGATAGCCGAGGAGGACCTGCGCATCCGCGGTCCCGGGGAGATCACCGGCACGGCCCAGGCCGGGGCGCTCCGCCTGGCCTTCGCCGATCCCGTACGCGACGCCGAGCTCCTCGAGGCCGCTCGTAACGACGCCCAGGCCTTGCTCGCCGAGGATCCCGGCCTGACGGGCCAGGAGGGCGCGGTGGTCAGGAACGTGCTCGAGCGCGCGAGCCCGTTCTCCGAGCGGGTGGCCGCCACGGGCTAGGCGCCCGGAGCTTAAGCTGCCAGCGACATTGCCTCTGGGCCGGTAACTTATTATACTGCATACTTGTTAAACCCTTAGCACCAGCGCCCGCGCGCGTTCGAGGAGCCGACCCGTGCACGTTCTGATGGTTACCAGCGAGGCCGCGCCCTTCGCTAAGTCCGGCGGGCTCGCCGATGCCGTATCCGCCCTCTCGAGGGCCATGCGACGGCTCGGCCACGATGTCCGCCTCGTCATGCCTCGCTACGCCTCCATCACGCTAGACGGCCTGTCGGCCTTGCCCCAGACCGTGGCGGTGCCTATGGGCGGCGCCGTGGAGCGCGCAGCCGTCTACAAGGGAGTGCTACCGGGCTCCGACGCTCCGGTCTACCTCCTGGACCACGAGGGCTTCTACGGACGCGAGGGCATCTATGGCAGCAAGGCCGAGCCAGACTACGCGGACAACCCCAAGCGCTTCGCCTTCCTATCGAGGGCCGCCTTCAGGCTCTGCGACGCGCTGCGCTGGAAACCGGACGTCTTCCACGCCCACGACTGGCCGGCGGCCCTCTGCCCCGTCTACAAGCGTCACTCGGAGCCCGCCTACGCGAGCGTAGCCAGCCTCCTGTCCATCCATAACCTGGGCTACCAGGGCATCTATCCTAAGTCCTGCTACCCCTACCTCAGCCTGCCCTGGGAACTCTTCCACGGAGCCAGCTTCGAGTACTACGATTCGGTCAACCTGCTCAAGTCGGGAATCGCCTGCGCCGACGGGCTGTCGACCGTCTCGCCTACCTACGCGCGCGAGATCCAGACGCCAGAGCTGGGGTGTACGCTCGACGGGCTCCTCCGCGCCAGGAGCGCGTCCCTCGTCGGCATACTCAACGGGGTGGACGGCGCCGACTGGGACCCCTCGACCGACGCCCTCATACCCGCTACCTACTCGGGCGAGGACCTTAGGGGCAAGGCGCTCTGCAAGGCGTCCCTCCAGGAGGCCTTCGGACTGCCCGTCGATCCGGATACGCCGCTTATTGGCATGGTATCGCGCCTTACGGACCAGAAGGGCGTGGGCGAGCTCTTCGGCCCTACCTACGGCTGCGTCCAGCGGCTCTGCCGCGACATGGACCTGCAGATGGCCGTCCTAGGCTCCGGAGACCCGTGGTGCGAGGGAGAGCTTCGCTCCCTATCCGCCCGCTTCGAGAATTTCAAGGCCGAGGTCGGTTACTCCGAGCGCCTGGCCCACCTCATAGAGGCGGGCGCGGACTTCTTCCTCATGCCTAGCCGCTACGAGCCCTGCGGCCTCAACCAGATGTACTCCCTGCGCTACGGTACCCTGCCCATAGCCCGGCGCACCGGCGGGCTGGCCGATACCATATCGAGCTTCGACCAGGATACCGGGGCCGGTACCGGCTTCCTCTTCGACAACCTGACGCCCCGGGCCGTCTACGATACCGTCGGCTGGGCCATCTGGGCCTACTACAACCGAGCCGAGCAGGTGACCGCCATGCGCAGGCGGGCCATGGCCCAGGACTTCTCCTGGGATGCCTCGGCCGGGGAATACGAGACGCTCTACCAACGGCTTACCGGGGCCTGAGGCTTAGGTACCCGGCAATCAGCACGATACGCATGCGAGACGCAAACGATAAGGAGCATACTCGATGGCCAAGGCCGACTCGGTTCTAGATTACGACGTGCACAAGGTTCGCTCGACAATACTCAAGGCCTTCAAGGAACGCCGCGGCGAGGCCGCCCCGGCCGATATAGTCGCCTTTACGGGTCTTCCCAAGCCCCAGGTCGACGCGGAACTGCCGGCCGTCGCCGACGAGTACTCCGGCCGGCTCAAGGTCACGGACTCCGGGGAGATAGTCTACTCCTTCCCGAACGGCTATAGGAGCCGCTACGCGGGCCTTGGCCCCCGCCTCAGGCGCCTGGGACGGGCCCTGGCCAAGGGGGCGGCGGCCGTAGGCACCTTCCTCTTCAAGGCTTGGATCATGGTCATGCTCGTGGGCTACTTCGCCCTCTTCGTAGCCTTGGCCCTCCTGGCCGTGCTGGCCTCCGTGGCGGGCAGCGCGGCCGACAAGGACGGCAAGAACAGGGGCAGGGGAGGCCTCGGCGGGCTCGGGCTCGCTACGCGCCTCATAGACCTCTTCGTGCGTATCTGGTTCTATAACGAGATCTTCAAGTCGCCCGGCCAGCGCCGCTACGAGGCCGATGCCCGGGCCCGCGGGAGGGCGCAGCGCCGACCGCTCCATAAGGCCATCTTCTCCTTCGTCTTCGGCGAGCCCGATCCCAACGCCGAGCACGGGGCGGTCGAGCGCCGCGCCTTCGTCGCCCTGGCCCGGGCCAAGAAGGGCGTCGTCCTCCTCGAGGACTTCATGGCCGTCACCGGGCTGTCGCCCGAGGCCGCCGACGCGGCCATCAATCGCTATCTCTACGAATTCGAGGGTAGCCCCGAGGTCTCCGACGACGGTACGGTCTACTATCGCTTCTCCAGGCTCCTTCTCCGCGCTCGGGAGGACGATAGGGGCGCCGCCGATTCTCCCTTCATGCGCCTACGACCCTTCTCGGCTAACTCAAGGAAGGCTAACGTGGCCTACGCGGCCATCAACGGCGTCAACCTGGCCTTCGGCTCGTACTTCCTGTACCATGCCCTGGCCTTCGAGGCCGTGGCGGCCAAGGGCGTCACGGGCGGTAGCTACCTGTTCTTCTTCGCGGGCAACCTCCTGCTCGAGCTTGGCCTGAGCCCCCTGCCTATCATGACGGTGGGCCTCGGGCTCGTGCCCCTCGCGTTCTCGGTGCTGTTCTGGCTGGTGCCGGCGCTGCGGTCGGCCGCCCTCGCCGGGCAGAACGAGAGGATCAGGCGGGGCAACATGCGCCGCTCGCTCTACGCCGCCGCGCTATCGTCCCCGTCATCGTTCCGGGCTCCCGACCAGGCTGCCCTGCCCGCCGCGGCGCGCCCCAACGATCCCGGCGCCGTGCGCGCCGCCGTCGAGGAGCTGGCCTCCTACGAGGGCGGCGATCCCCTGGAGGGCGGCGCCTGGCGCCTGGCCGAGCTCGAGCGCAAGGTCGCCGACGCCGAGCGCGAGCGAGCCCGCCTCGCGCTCGAGGACCGGGGTCTGGGCGGCGTCGCCTTCGATTCCGGATCGTGAGCCTCGCCGAACCGTCCCTAGCCGGGAGCCCCGCGGCTAAGGCTCGAGGCGTCGCCTTGGCGCTCGCCTCGGCGGCGGGCTTCTCGACCCTCGGCGTATTCACGAAGATGGCCTACGCGGGCGGCCTGTCGCCGACCCAGGCCCTGGCCTGGCGCTTTTCAATCGCGGCCGCCGTGCTCTGGGTACCGCTCGCCCTTCGGGGCGGCTGGAGGCGGCCGCGGCGCGATTACCTCTCGGCCGCCGCCCTCGGTCTCCTCGGGTTCGCGCCTCAGGCGGGACTATACTTCCTGACCCTGCGCTACCTGTCGGCCAGCCTCACGTCCCTCCTCTTGTACCTCTACCCGGCCTGCGTCGTGGCCCTGTCCCTCGTATTCCTAGGACGCAGGCCGACTAAGGCCCAACTCGCGGCCGTGATCCTATCGGGGCTTGGTTGCGTCCTCACCCTGTGGTCCAGGGGCGACTATCCCCTCGTCGGCTACGCGCTCGGCGTATCCGTGGCGGTCGCCTACGCCGGCTATCTCGTCATAGCCGAGCGAGCCATACGGAGGCTCGACCCGCTCTTCGCCTCGACCATCCTCATGAGCGCGGCGGCCGCGGCCTACTGGGTCTTCCTAGTCGCCACGGGCACGGTTCGCGCGCCCTCGGGACCCGAGGCCCTCGCCGGCATAGCCGGCATGGCCCTCCTCGGCTCGGTCCTGCCCATCGTGACGCTGTTCGCGGCCATCGGTATCCTCGGCTCCGCCGACGCCTCGCTCGTGTCGACCATCGAGCCGCTCTTCACGGTAGCCCTGGCCGCCGCGGTCCTCGGCGAGCGACTGACGCCTGCGCAGGTAGCCGGCGGCGTGCTCATCATGGCCGGCGTGGCCATAGTCAACGCGAGCGCCACGCGCAGGGGGAAGGCGAGCGCCGCTCGCGCGGTAACGGAGCCTCGTCAATGCGAGTAGCCATCGTCTACGACCATCCCTGGGACGGCAGCCTGAACGCCTCCGCCCTACGCGAGCTCGCGCGAACCCTCGCCGAGGCCGGCCACGAGGCGGACGCCATAGACCTGCGGGGCGACGGTTTCAACCCCGTCATGCGCGCCGAGGAGCTACGGCTCTACGCGTCCGGGCGCTTCATCGATCCCCTCGTCGGGGACTACCAGTCGCGGCTCGGCGCCGCGGAGCATCTCTTCCTGCTCTTTCCCGTCTGGTGGGACACGGCTCCCGCCCTTCTCAAGGGCTTCTTCGACAAGGTCTTCCTGCCGGGCTGGGCCTTCGCCGAGGCGGATTTCTCGCCGCTCCTCGGTCGCGTACGCGGCGCGACCGTCGCCACCACAATGGGCGCACCGGTCGCCGATACCGTGTCCGTCCGCCAGGCAGTCTGCGAGGGGCTCCTCCGTAAGTGCGGCATCCCCGACGTGGCATGGCTTAACATCCTGGACGTGGGGAACTCGAGCCCCGAGGCACGAGAGGCCTGGCTCGAGTCGATACGCGCGAGGGCCCGGGGACTAGGGCCCTGCCGGGAGTAGTCCGGGGGTAGGCCGGACGACCGGGTTCAGAGCGCGGACCGGCTAGCGGGCGGGCGGTCCCATGTAGTAGCTGGCCAGGTCCTCGGCCGCCTCGGGCCGGCTCGTCCCCACCACGCTGAGCCCGCGGGTCATGACCCGCGAGTCCACGCCGAGGTCGGAGAAGTCCCGTTCGCCCTTCTGGAAGGGTACGGTCGAGGCCAGCGCCTTGATGAACTCGGTGCCGTAGGGCGGCCCCATAAGGAAGCGAAACGGGTCGCCGGGCCCGGGCAGGCTGACGGCCTGGCCGCCCGCCATGCGCCCGTCGCCGCCGCCGTAGGCGTTGGGCCAGATCAACTGGATGGCGCCCGCGCCGTCGATATGGTAGAGCCGGACGTAGGCATCCTTGTTCACCGTCACTATCACCCGCATGTCCTCGCCGTCGCGGTAGGCCGCGCCCTGGCCGCGGTCGGTAGTCACGGAGACCGAGAGTCCCCCGGGGGCGGCCACGCCGAGCCTGGCTAGCTCCCGGGCGCGCTCGGCGGCGACGGCGGAGGGCGTCGCCGAGGCGTAGGCTGGCACGGCCTTCCCGGCGACCCGCCAATCGGCGGCCCCGAGGAGGGTACCCGTCGATAGCTCCGTCAGCTCGAGGCGCACGCGCAGCATGTCGCCTTCCTTGAAGAAGGCGCCGTGGAGCAGGGCCTCGGCGCCGGTCTCGCGTAGGAAGTCTCCGTAGATAGCCTTGAACGCCGGGTCCAGGGCCGCGGCAGCGTTGCGGTTGAGCACGCGGACGCGGGACGAGCGCGGCGCCGCCTCGGTCAGGCGGTCCTCCACCCATCGCGAGAAGGGAGTGGGGAGTCCCGTGTACTCGTAGGTAAAGGTACCGTAGGCCGCCAGGATGGAGGGTAGGTGATAGCCCTCCGCTAGGCCGTCGAGAACCCCGGCCAGGTCCGCGGGCTCCTGGGCCTCCACGCGAGGAACCATCGAGATCGCGATGGCCGCTAACAGTAGAGTAGCGGGCGCTATCGGTAAACCGAGCCTCTTCGCCGGTCGCATGGTGCCTCCCCGCGCGGCTATCCGCCGCGCCTTCGACCAAGATAAGGATACACCATCGGCCGTACGGCGACAATCCTGGCGAGGATGCGCCGCGACGCGCTCGCCCTTGCTCCGATCATATGATACGATGATTACATCGATGATGGAGGAAACATGCTAGCTATCAGGACGCCGAGGTACGAGGGAATAGATCCTCGGTCATGGGAGCATCCCGCCGACAAGGCCGCCTTGGCGGCCGTCAGGCAGATGAAGGGCGTGGACGAGCTGTTCAAGCTGATCCTCTCGTTGACCTCGGAGCGCTCCATGAAGCTGCTGATGCTCGCCTCGTCGGTCAAGGTGACGGAGAGGCAGTATCCCAGGATACACGCTACGGTGAACGAGATAGCGTATATGTTCGACTGGGGGTATAGACCCGACGTGTTCGTTACCCAGAGCCCCGTCATGAATGCCGGCGTACTAGGGGTCAAGGAACCTTTCATGATAATTAATAGCGCAATGCTTAAGAACAGCTCGGAGAAAGAGATAAAGGCCCTGCTCGCGCATGAGATGGGGCATATCATGAGCGGGCATTCATTATATAAAACCATCATCTGGATCTTGACTAACCTCTCATCGAGCGTCTTGCCGATACCCGGGATAGTGATCTATGGTTTACTGCTCGCGATGTCTGAATGGGATAGGAAGAGCGAGCTGACCGCCGATAGGGTGGAGCTCCTAGCGCTCCAAGACTCTACGCCCAGCTATACCCTGCTGATGAGGATGGCCGGAGCCGACGATGTATCCCAGGTAAACATAAACGAGTTCTTTAGCCAGGCGAAGGAATACGACGATCAGAAGTCGCTCGTCGATAGCGTACATAAGCTCCTCAATTCGGCTTGGCTGTCTCACCCGTACCCTGTCGTAAGGCTCCAGGAGCTGAAGGCCTGGGAGATGTCGGGCTACTACGAGAGGATCGTCGGCGGGAATTACCTGCGAAGAGCCGTCTATGAAGGCAGTTTCCAGGAAGAGGCTAAAGAGGGCTACGATTATTACAAGTCGGAATTCCAGAAAAGCGACGACCCTATCATCAGGACGCTGAACGGGATCGGCGACGAGGTGGAAGGCGTCATACGGAAGATGCAGCCGGAGATAGACGGCCTCAAGAAAGCCTTCGAGAGCGAGATATCCAAGACGGTCGACGGCATCAGGAACGGACTCAAGGATTTCCTCAATAAGGATAGCGATTAGCTATATCGAAGGGATTACCATGCGGGCGGTAAGCAAGGCTTGGCGCTTGACGCTCGCCGAGGAGATATGAACGTCCTCCCGTACGCTGATGATTCATTGGATTGTCTGCTCGCGTATCACGTTATCTCTCATACCGATTCCATCGGTATCAAGGGAATCGTGGAGGAGATAAAGCGAGTCCTGCGGCCGAACGGGGAATACTATATTACCTTGTGTTCCAAGAATGCCTGGAGCTACAAGGATGCAGGCTTCCGGAGGCTCGATGAGAACACCGTCGTAAAGGAAGAGGACGGCCCGGAAAACGGCATACCCCACTATTTCGTCGACGAGGCCGGCATTGGTGAGCTGCTTAAGGGAACCAGGATCGTAAGCATGCAGCATATCCAGGACCTTGTCGTCGACGGGAAGCCGTACGGATCCTGGCATTACTTTATTTTAGGAGTTAACGAGGAAGCATAATTCGAGCCGCGAGCCTTGATTTTGCGGGATGATCCTCCTCGATCCCCTATGCCCCCCTCCCCAGCGCCACCCGGCCCGTCCTGATGGCCTCCGCTATGCCGTAGCGGGAGAGCAGGTTGATGCCGCTGTCGACCTCGGCGCCCGTTCCGGTAAGCTCTACGATCCAGGACTCTTCCGTGGAATCGACGAGCCGTAGGCGCAGCTCCGTTATGACGCGCATGAGGCCGTCGCGCTCGCCCTCGGGCACCCGTACCTTGACCAGGGCGTGCTCGCGCTCCACGAGGGCCTCGCCGGCTATGTCCCAGACCTTAATGACGTGGACCAGCTTCTGGAGCTGCTTGCGCACCTGCTCGAGGACGGCGTCGTCGCCCGATACCACGATGGTGAAGCGGCTCTTGCCGGGCGTCTCGGTGTTGCCGACGGAGAGGCTCTCGATGTTGAAGCCGCGTCGGCTGAAGAGACCGGAGATGCGCGTCATGGTGCCGGGCGTGTCGTCGCAGAGAATCGATATGGTGTGCTTCATGCAAGGGCTCCCTCGGCGATGTCGGTCAAGGCGTCTCCGGTGACCATCGGGTAGGCGTGCTCCTCGTCCCGGACCATGCACTCGATGACCTTGGCGCCGCCTAGGGCCTTCGCCTCCGCTAAGGCCCGCTCGAGTCCATCGGCGT
>CAZNNA010000098.1:6975-10886 GCA_964573825.1 uncultured Treponemataceae bacterium | reverse complement strand
CGCTCGAGGAGCTCTTCGACTTCTCCGACGAGGCCTTGGGGTAGGCGTCACCAATAAAAAAGGCCCGGCGAGCGCCGGGCCTTGCATGTACGCTTGGGGAGAGGTTAATTGCCCTCTCTCGGTCTTAACGGTTACTTCTCAGGGTATCGGATCGAGAGGTGCAGCTCATCGAGCTGCTTCTGGTCGACCTCGTTCGGGCAATCATCCATGGGACTGACCGCGAAGGAGTTCTTGGGGAAGGCGATGACTTCCTTGATGCTCGTCTCGCCGGCCATGAGCATGACGAGGCGGTCGAGGCCGGGGGCTATGCCTCCGTGGGGCGGGGCGCCGTACTTGAAGGCCTCGGTCAGGAAGCCGAACTTCTTCTCGCCCTCGGCCTCGTCGAAGCCCACGATCTTGAAGATGCGCTTCTGCAGCGTCGGGTCGTGGATGCGGATGGAGCCGGAGGCCAGCTCGAAGCCGTTGAGCACGAGGTCGTAGAGGTCGCCCTTGACCGAGCCGGGGTCCGACTCGAGGGTGGGGTGGTACTTCTCCTGCGGCCAGGTGAACATGTGGTGGGCCGTGTCCCATTTCTGCTCGTCTTCGTTGTACTCGAACATGGGGAAGTCGATGATCCAGGCGAACTCGAAGCGCTTCGGGTCGCAGAAGCCTAGGTCCTTGCCGAGCTTCGAGCGCACGGCGCCGAGCGACACGTTGGCTACGCGGCGCTTCTGGTCGGCGACGAGGAGGATGAGGTCCCCGGCCTTGGCGCCGAGCCCGGCTATGACCTTGGCCGCGTTGGCGGCGAAGAACTTGGAGGCGCCGCCCTCGAGCGTAGGCGCGCCGCCCTCGCCCGGGGCGACCTTCATCCAGGCCATGCCCTTGCAGCGGTATATCTTGGCCGCGGCCTCGAGCTCCTCTATCTGCTTGCGCGAGTAATCGGCCTTGCCCGGCACGACGAGGGCCTTGACCCCGCCGCCCTGGATGGTGACGCCCTTGGCGGCCGCCGCCTGGCGCTCGGCCTCGCCCGAGGCCAGGGCGTCCTTGAAGGCCTGGAAGCCGGACTCGGCCACGTAGGGGCCGAAGTCCTGCATCTCCATGCCGAAGCGGAGGTCGGGCTTATCGGTGCCGTAGAGCTCGAGGGCGTCGTCGTAGGCTATGCGGCGGAAGGTCGCCGGCAGCTCCACGGACATGGTCTTCCTGAAGACGTGGCCCATGAGGCCCTCGACCATGGTAAGGACGTCGTCGCGGCCGACGAAGGACATCTCTATGTCTATCTGCGTGAACTCGGGCTGCCTGTCGCCCCGGGCGTCCTCGTCGCGGTAGCAGCGGGCTATCTGGAAGTACTTGTCGAAGCCCGAGACCATGAGTATCTGCTTATAGAGCTGGGGGCTCTGGGGCAGGGCGTAGAATTTGCCGGGGTAGAGGCGGCTCGGTACCAGGTAGTCGCGGGCACCCTCCGGCGTACTCCTGATGAAGGTCGGGGTCTCTATCTCGTAGAAGCCCTGGCCTATCATGTGCTCGCGTACGGCGAAGGCCACGTCGTTGCGCAGCTTGATGCGCCGCTGCATGCCGCCGGACCGGAGGTCCAGGTAGCGGTACTTGAGCCTGAGCTCCTCCTTGGCGTCCGTCTCGTCGTCGATCTGGAAGGGCAGGACGTCGCATCGCGTGAGTATGGCGATGCTCGAGGCGACGACCTCGATCTGGCCCGTGGCCATGTCGGGGTTGACCATGCTATCCGGCCTCTGGCGCACCGTTCCCTCGATCGCCACGCAATACTCGCTCTTGAGCTCGCTCGCGACTGACTTGAGGGAATCGGGCGCGTCGGCGTCCACCACCACCTGGGTGGTGCCGTAGCGATCGCGGAGGTTCACGAAGGATATGCCGCCGTGATCCCGCTTGCGATTGACCCACCCGTTCAGGGTTACCGTCCTACCGGCGTCGGCCTTCGACAGGCCTCCGCAGGTAACGGTGCGCTTAAGTGTTTCCATAGTGGATCGACTATATCGCGGGCCGGGTTATATCGTCCAGTAGATACGCGATCCTAGGCGAGGGGCGGTCCGGCCGCGCGTGGCGCGGCCGGCGGGCTGGCCGGGGCTATCGGTCGCTTCGCGACGCGCGTTCGCGCCCCCGTCCATCCCTACCGCGTAGGCGCGCCTTCCGCTCGTCAGCGCTCGAGGTTGGCGAGCACGATTCCTAGGGTCCGCTCGAAGGCCGTAGCCTCCGCCTCGGATAGACCTGCGTAGAAGAGCTCCGTCATACTCGTCGAGACGGCCTCGAAGGCGGGCGCGCGCTCCGCCGTCGCCGGGCTCAGGCTCACGACCTGGCCCCGCCCGTCCGTCGCGTCCGGCTCTCGCTTCACCATGGCCTTCCTCTCCATGCGCGCGAGGGTGATGGCGAGGGTCGACTTGTCCACGCCGGCCCGCGCCGCGAGCTCGCCCTGCCTCAGGGGCCCCGCCCGCCAGAGGAGGTACACGATGCGGCCCTCGCCGGGTCCTATATCGCCGAGCCCTGCCTCGCTCATGAGCGCCTCGAAGCGCCTGCCCATGGCCTTAGCCACCCGGCCGACGAGGAAGCCTCCTTGGCGTTCATCGCTCACGCGTCGAATTCCGTAACCTTAAGGCTATGATAATAGCGCGCTCGCCCGGGAACGAAGCGGAATACCTGGAAGTCGCCGCCGTCGAGGCCGCCAGGGTAATAGACGCCCCAGCTCGGTTTCCATAGCGAGGCCTTTACCGACCTATCGTCGACGCTCTCGAGTCGCCCGTAGACGCAGAGGCCCTCGAATGTCCGCGTATCCTCGTAGTAGAGCGCGCAGCGAGGGTCGGCTAGGCCTTCAGCCGTTTTCCTCGACGAAGCGTTCGTCCCGAGGTAGGTCGCGAAGCCATACTCCATGCCGATGAAGGCCTTGGGTAGGCTTCCTAGCCTCGTGGCTTTCTTCAGGTTGAACATGACGCGAATGTCAGGAGTACCGTCCATCCCGTTCGTGGCCAGTCGCACGAACTTCGCTCGTATAGAGAGTGCCAGCGCAGCGTCTTTCTCCTTGTTCATCGTTGCCCCTTCCTAGGATCGTGGAAATGAGTATAGTTTTATATAAAACAAAAATCAAGAACCGTTCGTTAAAAAAAAAGCCCGCGCGTGAGCGCGGGCCATGCCGGAGTCCTGGCGGCTTCGGAGGCTACTCGGCCGGCTTCAGCGTCTCCACGCGCCAGTACCAGTCGCCGCCGTCCAGGTCCACGTGGACGAGGTAGCTGCCCGAGCCGTCGGTGCCCTCGAGGCTCGTGATGGTGGCTTCCTGCCCGACGTAGGCTCGCATGGAGCCGGCCCAGTTGTTGTCCTCGTTGATGAACCGGTGCGCGCCGAGGATGACGCGATCGCCGACCTGGTAGCCGTAGCCGCCGGCCTCGCCGCGGCCCTTGAGCGCCAGGTTCCTGACGCGCCAGGCGAAGCTATTGCCCGAGACCTTGACCACGAGGAAGCCGCGGGCGTCTGGCCCCGGAAGCGAGGTAACCTTGGCCTCCTTACCGACGTACGCGTCCATGGCGGCCGACCAGTTGGCCCCGCCGTTGACCTCGTCGTGCTTGCCCAGGATGACGACGCTACCGACCCTTATGAAGCCGTAGCCTTCCTCTCCCTCGACGTAGGGTTCGTCTTCCTCCGCGTAGTAGCCCTCGTCGTCGCCGCCGTAGCCCTCGCCGTCAGGTTCTCCGTATTCCTCGCCGTCGTAGCCGCCGTCCGCCACGTAGCTCGCCTCGGGCAGGTACCAGGGGAAGGGCTCGTCCTCGGCCTCGGCGTACTCCCAGCCCGGAGACGGGAAGCGCCCGGGCAGGGTCTTGGCCAGCTCGGCCAGCGGCGTCGCCTTCTGGTCTCCCAGCAGCTCCACCACCGGTATCTCCACGTAGTAGACGTAGGGTACCAGGACCGGCGGGAAG
>CAZNNA010000098.1:0-6965 GCA_964573825.1 uncultured Treponemataceae bacterium | reverse complement strand
AAGTCCATGCTGGGCGTGGCCTCGAGGTTGCGTTCCCATACTACGGCCAGGGGCAGGCCTCCCTCGTGGTAGGAGACGAAATACCCCGTGTCGCCCTTTCGGACCTTCTCGTAGCTGCGAGCCGCGACGACCCTGTCGCCGGGACGGGCCGCCATGAGGAGGTAGGCCGTGTACTGGTCTATCGTGCGGAAGGCCGAGCGGGGAAAGGCCGTCGCGGTAAAGGACAGGCGCGAGCCGGGTATCCATCCGGAGGCGCTCGAAGGGAGCTCAACCTGGTACCAGAGCGAGGGGACCCCGTCTATGGTGACGCGCCTATCCTGGGAGCCTATGACGCGGACCGGGTCGCCGGCGCGAAGCGCGTCGACCTGGCGGGCCTCCGTGGCTACGGCGGCGCCGTAGAGCGGGCTGTCCTGCGACAGTACCGCGACGACGGGCTTGGGCTGGGCCCAGGCGCCGATAGCGCCGAGGGCCAGGGCGATGGCCAGAAGGAATCTATGCCGCATATCGTGTCCTTTCCAAGGCGCGAGACGCGGCCGGTCGCCGTGGGCGCCGCTAGGCCTTCGCTACGTGCCTGATGAGCGGTTCCGTCCGCTCGATGCGGAGGGGGAAGTCCTCTCGTACGAGGAGCTCGGCCTCTCCGTCCATCTGCACAAGTATACGCTCGCCGTAGGAGATTTCAACGCTATCCGCGGAGAAGAGCGCTGCTTCGGGGAATTCCCTGATGCGCCCCGAAGAGAGCGGCCCCTTGAGGGCCAGCTTGCGTAGGAGGGGCATCTGGCTCACGGCGCACACGTTGTCGTCGTCCGGCAGGATAGGCTTGTTGGACCCGTAGGTCCTGCGGCCCGAGACGCCCATGGCGATGAGCAGGTAGCGCCCGTCGAGGCTCGCCGTCTCCCGTCCGTCGGCCCCGAGGCCCCTGGCTACGAGGGGCGCGGGCGGATAGATCCTATCGTAGAAGACCGAGGCGAGGTCTACCCAGAGCTTGTAGGAATCGCCGGGGAATACCGACTTGAGCCTGTTGGTCATATGGGTGACGAAGGCGTCGAGCCCCACGCTGGCTATGTTGAAGGCTCGCCATTCGCCCCCGGGTGCCCGGGCCGAGGCGGGGCCCCCGCGCGCCGGTATGACCCGTAGCGCCGGCTGTACGGCTATGGCGCCGCGGCCTACGAGGCGCGAGAGCGTGTCGGCTAGCTCTCGGCCGTCGGAACCGTCGTTACCCGTACCCATGGGCATGCGGAGGGTGGTGAACCGCTCGCGTAACTCCTCTGGCGCGCGCGATAGCTCGTCGAGGAACTCGAGGCTCGTACCGTCGCCGCAGGCGAGAATGACGAGCCAGGAACGCTTGGGCTTCATGGCGGCCTCGTCGATGAGCGAGGTAGCCATGCGCGTAGCGTGCCGCGGACCCTCGGTCTCGGCGGTTCGCCAGAACAGGCGCCCGCCGCGTTTCGGTAGTTCCGCGGCGCTCGCCTGGGCGGTCGCCAGGTCGCCCATAGCCGCGGCGGCCCTCGCGGGACGGGAGAAGCCCCCGGCCTTCGGATTGATTATTATAACGGCCTCGAGTTCGTCGCCATCGAAGAGCGGTGTCTTCTCTACTAGGCTCCTGACGCCCTCGGCAAAGCTTCGTACGTCCATCGCGCGCCAGTCTACTACGGAAGTCGAACGATGAAAAGGGCGTTAATGCTGGCCTTCTAGCGCTTCATGGCATATCATGGGTGTGTCGCCACATTCGCGTAGGCGGCTAGAAAGGCGGTATAATGGATTTTTCCTGGAAGATAGCTATCGATGCCGGCGTCATCTCCTGTGCCCTGCTCCTTGCCACCTTCCTGAGAACCAAACTGCGGTTCCTCCAGCGCTTCATGGTGCCCAACTCCCTGACCGCGGGCTTCATCCTTTTACCGGTCTATAATTACCTGATGCCGGCGCTCGGCTATACGCAGCACCGGCTCGGAGACCTCGTCTACCACCTTTTGAGCATATCGTTCATAGCCATGACGCTCAGGGCCAAGCCGCCCGCCGCCAAGCGTAGCCGCGACGGCTCGGTCTGGGCCATGTCCACGATAATCCTTGCCCAGTACGCCCTGCAGGCGGGTTTCGGCCTGCTCGCGACCTGGGCGCTCTTCTCTACGATAGCGCCCGGGCTCAATCCCGCCTTCGGCCTAACCCTGCCGCTCGGCTACGCCATGGGGCCCGGGCAGGCCTACGCCATAGGAAAGACCTGGGAGCCCATGGGGTTCGAGGGCGCCGGCACGGTCGGGCTCACCATGGCGGCCCTGGGGTATCTCTGGGCCTGCCTCGTCGGCGTGGGGCTGGTCAACTACGGGATACGAAAGGGTTACCTGCGCTCCACCGAGGCGTACGGCGACCGCGCAATGCGTACGGGCATCCTGACGCCGGGAGCGGATAGGCCGATCTGCGCACGAGGGACGACGGACCTCGAGGCCATCGACCCCTTGAGCTTCCACGCCGCCGCCGTGGCCTTTACCTACCTCCTGTCCTTCCTCCTCCTGACCGGCCTCGGAGCCCTGCTCGGGCTGGCCGGCAAGGCCGGCAGGGACCTGGCGACTAATCTGTGGGGCATGAATTTCATCTTCTCCGCCCTTACGGCAATAGTCGTACGCAAGGTCATGGACGTCCTGCGCATAGGCTACGTCCTAGATAACGACGCCCTCTCGCGCATATCGGGGTTCTCGGTCGACTTCATGGTGACCGGCGCGCTGGCCGCCATATCCCTCGTGTTCGTCGGTCGCTACTGGCTGCCCATAGTCGCGGTCGGGACCCTCGGGGGCATCCTGACGACCGTATCAATTCCCTGGCTCTGTTCCCGCGCCTTCAAGGACCACCGCTACGAGCGCATGGTCATGCTCTACGGCGTCTCCACGGGTACCCTGTCGACGGGCCTGGCCCTGCTCCGCATAGTGGATCCCGAGTTCAAGACCAAGGTGTCGAGCGACTACATGCTGTCGGCGGGGCTGACCTTCGCGCTGGCCATTCCATTCATCCTGGCCATCAACCTGCCGGCCACCGCGGGCCAGACGGGTAGCCTAGGCCCCTTCTGGGCCATGATAGGGATAGCGGGCGCATACCTCGCCTACTGCCTGGCGGCCTTCATCCTCGTGGCGGGGAAGCGGGCCGTCCGGAAGCCCCTGGCGGTGTGGCTCGAGGACTAGGCTCGGCCCCTGAGCAGGGCTATGGCGTCAGACCACTTCCTGGCGGATTGGAAACGGAAGGGGAAGCGTACCTGGTAGAGCGTCCTGTCGACGTAGAACTCCAGGATCTGCTGCTTGAGGACGCCTTCGCCCTCTATGGCGTCGATGGGGAAGGGGAGCGCCTCGCCGAGCGGCGTCGCGAGCTCCAGCCTGTCGTGGTAGAGCGCGAGCGTACCCTTTCGGACTTGCAGGAGCGGATGGGCGCGCCTGCCCCGGAGGAGAGCGCCCTGGTCGGAGAAGATGGGCCTTCCTCGCTCGGCCCCGGCCAGGTAGCGCGCGAAGGCCTCCGCCTGCCAGGCGTCCCACTGGCGGATCGTCCTTAAAAATGGCTCGGAATGCCCAACCGACACGAAGGAATAGTCTCGCGCCAGTCGTACGGCGCGGCCGCAGGAGCGGCAGTAGAGCCTATCCCCGAGGCTCCGCATGGCGCCGACCCGCTCGCAGGCGGGGCACATGAAGAGGGCTAGCTCGAGGTGCCGCGCCCTGCCGGGGCCTCGATAGCGCGCCTGATGCTCTGCCCGCCACTCCTCCTCGTCGAAGGCCAAGGCCGCCTCGAGCGCGGCGACTATCTCCTCCGGCGATCGCTCCCTGGCTTCCCTACCGGTGAGCGCCAGCTTGAACTCTATCTCCATGTCGCCCGGGCGGCCGTTCCAGGACCAGCGCGGCTGGCTCGAGTAGGAGCCCTTGAGGACCGCCGCGACCACCGGCACCTTGAGTAGCTTAAGGAGCTTGCCCGTGGCCGGGACGATGGGCTGCGTCCTCCCGTCCCAGCTGGCCTGGCCCTCGGCGAAGAGCCCGACGATACCGCCGCGCTTGCGTATCACCTCCACGATCCAGCCTATGGTCTCGAGGTCGGGTATCGACTTGGACTTGGGGATGGACCCTACGAGCCCGAGCAGGAATTTCATGAGCCTAGAGCGCATGTTGCCGTCGCCGGTGACCCAATATACCGGCCGGCGCACGAAGGCCCCGACCATGAAGGGATCCAGTACGCCGTGATGCGTGGGTACGAGCACGTAGGGCGGCCTGAGGGCCTGGAGTACCTCGAGTCCCTTTGGCCTGATGGCGAAGCGTAGAATGAGGTATCGGCCGAACGTATGCCGTAGGAGCGCGTTGAACCAGCGCGGAGCCTTTGGGCGATATCGGGCCTTGTCTGTCATCGGCACCCCTCTACCACTATCCCTCGATACCCTGAATAGCGCAAGGCCGGAGACGTCCCCGGGTCCGCGGCTAGAGGTAGGCTATCTCGTAGCTCACGTCCGCGGCCTGCCTGAGCATGGCGCTGACGCCGCAGTACTTCTCCTGGGAGAGCTCGACCGCCTTGCGGACGTTCTCGTCCTTGAGCCCGTCCGACGCCTTGAACTCGTAGACTATGACGATGCCGGTGTAGGTCTTCGGCTGGCCGTCCGACTGCTCCGCGCGTACCCTGATGTTGAACCAGGAAACCGGCTCGCGCATCTTCTTGAGGATGGATACGACGTCCATGCCCGAGCAACCCGCCAGGGCGGCGAGCAGGAGCGGCTTGGGTCGAGGGCCGGAGTCCTTACCGCCGAAGTCCTCGGCGGCGTCCATCGGAACGCTATGGCCGTTAACCTCGGCCTCGAACGCCATGTCGCCTTTCCAGGCGCAGCTAATCTCGTGCATCGCTTCCTCCGTCACATCAATATAATGGATTATCTATATGCGGACAACGATGCGGAGCGGGACGTCCTAGCGCGAGAACGCCACGCCTATGGTAAAGGTTCCCTTGGAGAAGCGTACCGACTCTATCCAGGCCCGGCCGCGGGATAGCTCGCTTCGCTCGACGGCCGTCCGGAGGGCGTACATCATAGGCGACGAGCGATGGGCGCCCCCCTTGGATTCCAGCTCCGCTAGGCTGAAGCGTATCGAAAGGCGACTGCCGACGGCCGGCTTGCGAGGCGCAGTCTGGGCCGTCACGGCGTAGCGTACGAGATACCTGTCGCCTTCCCGCCATATCTCCTCCGCCTTGCTCCCGAAGGAAAGCAGGGCTTCGCTATCGCTCGAGAGCCGCAGGCGCGAACCATCCCGCTCGAAAGCGGTGGGTTGGTAGAGTCGCATGGCCTCTATGGCCGCGACCATCCCCGAGCGAGCGTAGCTGGATATCCCTGAATCCGATAGGACCTCGTACACATAGTCGATCCCGCGAGCCTCGGCTCCGCAGACGCACGCAGCCAGCGTGGCGATGACCATGGCTTTCCTCATTCTAGGCTCCTCGCCGGCGGTATCCTCGTCGCCGCCCCACTATGACCTACCCTGACCATATCGCGGCCCCCGCTTGATTTAAACGCCGCCTTTCTATATATTCCACTCTCGTCGACGGGGAATTAGCTCAGTTGGTAGAGCGATAGGTTCGCAATCTATAGGTCAGGGGTTCGAATCCCCTATTCTCCACAAAGAATTAGCGATACATTAACCCCTGGGAAGGGCACTGTAACTTGACAGTGCGACTGGCCCGGGGGTTTTTGTTATGCCGAAGCAATCACCACTAGCAGTCGACCGCTTCACCTTCAAGCTCTACCTACGCAGTCTCCCGAAGGGCCAGCTCTACTACGCCCGCTTCTTTGAGAAGGGGAAGACCCTCGTCCTCGCCGACCGCTCTACCGGCGAAGCGGAAGAGACCAAGGCCCTCGTCGCTGCGGGGAAGATGCTCGCCCAGCTCCCCCTCGAGAAGCTCGCCCGCGCCAAGGCCGCCAAGAACCAGGACGGCTTCGAGGCCGCCGAGCGCCTCCGGAACATGGACCTCGCCGCCTTCTTCACCTGGTTCTGGACGCCCGGAGCCTCGGACTACCTCCGCGACCGAGAGGACGCCGAGAGGCCCCTCGCGGCCTACTACATCCAGAACCAGGGCCGCTACATCGCCAAGCACGCGGCCGGCTACCAACCCTTCAAGCGGACGCCCCTACGCGAGGCGAGCCTCTACCTCATCGAGCAGTGGATGCACCACCTGAAGCGCGAGGGCATCTCGGCCAACGTCATCGTTGACGCGATGTCCGCCCTCCGCACGCCCTTGTCCTGGGCGAACAGGCGCAACCTCCTCGACGAGAGCTTCACCATGGCCGCCATCGTCCGCCCCAAGGAGCACCACAAGAAGCGGGGCATCCTGAGCCGCGCCGAAGTGGCAAGGATCGTCGCCCTCCCCACCGTGGACAGCGTGACACCCCGCCCCCGCCTCAAGGGCAAGGACAACAAGCACGAGGGCACCGCCCCCATCGACGTGCGGATGAAGGCTGTCGTCCTCCTCTCGGAGCTCGCCGCCATGCGCCGGGGCGAGATCCGCGCCTTGCGCTGGCGATGCGTCGACTTCGAGAAGAAGCTCATCTCCATCGAGGAGAACTTCACCGACGCCGACGGCCTCAAGGCACCCAAGCGCGAGAGCTACGGGATCGTCCCCATGGCCAAAGAACTCGAGACCGTACTCCTAAAGCTCCGTGAGGTAGCCCTGAGCCTCGGCCGCTCAGCCCCCGAGGACTTCGTCATCTACAACGCCGAACGCGGCGTGCCTGCCGCCGAGGTGACCCTGCGCCGCGGCTTCCACCGCGCCCTCGCCCTCATCGGCATCGAGGACGATAGCCAGGCTTCCAAGGAAGGGCGTCCGCCCAAGCCCGGCAGCCAGCAAGCCCGTCGCCTCGTCCTCCACTCGGGCCGCCACGGCGCGGCCACCCGCCTTGCCGAAGCCATCGGCCCTCGCGACGCGGCGCGCATCACCAGGCACAGGAGCGCTCAAGCCTTCGCGGGCTA
>CAZNNA010000097.1:0-10930 GCA_964573825.1 uncultured Treponemataceae bacterium | reverse complement strand
AGGAAAAGAGCGCCTCGGACGCTTCCCTCGGACGCTTCCGGGCCACCGGCGGTGGCCTAGCGAGCGCTAGAGGAAGAACAGGGCCGAGCCGGCCACCGCCGCCAGGGCGCCCGCTATCTCGAGCCAGCGGACCTTCTGCTTGAAGACGAGTATGGCCGGCGGGATGATGAGTACGGGCGATAGCGCCATGAGGGTACTGACGACGCCCGCGTGGGTACGCTGGGCGGCGAAGAGCGACAGGACGACGCCGAGCGACGGCCCGAAGACGGCGCCCCCGAAGGTCAGCGACATGCCGTTCCTATCCTTGAGCCCGGCGGCGAGCCCCTTACCCCTATCGGACAGGAGGGCTATGAGGCCGAAGCCCAGTACGGCCACGATGACGCGGATCTGCGTGCCCGACACGGCGTCATAGGCGCTGATGCCCTTCTTGGTGAAGATCATGCCCACGGACTGACCCACGGTGGAGAGGAAGGCGAAGAGGTAGCCCCGCCTATCCTCGGCGCTCGTCTTAGGCGCCCCGGGTGCCTTGCGGCCGAGCACGGCCGCCGCGATGCCCGCGACCACGAGGGCCATGCCGGCCAGCGCCCGGGGGCCCATGGTCTCGCCGAGGAAGACGAAGCCGAGGCCAGCGGTGATGGGCGGCGAGAGGGCCAGGAAGAGCAGGGTTAAGCGGGAACCTATGGTCCGGTAGGCGCTGAAGAGGAAGAGGTCGGCAATAACGAAGCCGACGAGGCCCGAAAGCGACAGGAAGAGCCAGGACTCGGGGGGCGCGTCCAGGGGCAGGGGCATGCCTCGGCCGAGGGCCCCGGCTATGACGAGGAACGCGAAGGCGAAGACGACCTTATAGAAGTTGACGGTCAGGACGCCGATACGGCGCGTCGCCCGCTCGAAGAACATGGACGATACCGTCCAGCATATCGCGGTGCCGAAGGCCGCGAGCTCGCCGATTCTCTGCATGGTAGGGCGACTATAGCCTCGGAGGGGAGCATTGGGAAGCCCCGGGGGTCGGTCGGATTTGACAATACGCCGGAGCGGGCCTATGGTTAAGGCAGGAACCTAGCCAGGTTCCGGGAGGAGGGGTTCATGGCGGTTATATGCGTGGCTCGGGAGTTCGCGGCGCTCGGCGACGAGACGGTTCATGAACTCGCCAAGATGACGGGATACAAGGCCATAGACAAGGCCTACATCGAGACGCGGATGGCTGACCGGGGCATAGCCCCAGAGGTCCGCGCCAAGTACGACGAGAAGAAGCCGGGCTTCCTCGCCTCGCTCTCGCAGGATAGGGACGACTACCTCCATTTCCTGAAGACCATCATGTACGGGGAGGCGGCCGAGGGAGACTGCATCATCACGGGCCGCGGAGGCTTCGCCATATTCGCGGGCGTGCCCGGCGTCATATCGGTCAAGCTCGTGGCCCCGCGGGACGTGCGCATCCAGCGCATACGCATGCGCTTCGCCTGCGACGACAAGCGCGCCGAGCAGCTCCTCAGGCAGAACGATAGGGATCGCCGCGGCTTCCACGACTACTTCTTCGGCGTCGACTGGGCCGACCCGGTCTACTACGACCTGGTCATCAACACCGGCCGCGAGCATCCGGCTACCGTGGCGCGGATCATCGATCAGCTCCGCGCCCTCATCATCACCGAGGAGAAGGAGAGGGAGTCCATGACCAGGATGGGCGAGCTCAGGCTGGGCCAGGCCGTGGTCACGGAGATAGTCTACGCGCGCCGCATACCCATACACTTCGTGGAGGCGGACGTGCGCGGCAGTAAGGTCACCCTGCACGGCGTGGCCAACACCCAGAGTGCCATAGACGCGGCGAACGCCGCGGCGCAGTCCGTGGCGGGCATCGAGCTCGTGGACAACGCCATCCAGGTGGTCCAGGAGTTCGCCGTCATGCCGTAGCGGCGTCGCTAGTCTCCCGCGATCGCGAGCCTGAAGCCAAGATCCTCCTGGTCCGAGTAGGCCGGGAGGTATTCGGCGTACGAGGCGGTGAAGCTGCGCGGGCGCCCGAGGAGCCAGCTCCCGCCCGCCGCCGCCGCCAGCTCGGCGGCCCCGTCGCTCGAGCTTCGCCGGTCGGCGCACCACTCGCGAACGTTGCCGGCCAGGTGCGCCGCTCCTCCTATCGTCATGTCCATGCCTATCTGCTGGACCTGTACGGGGCCTCGCCTACCTACGACGGGCAGCATGCCCGGCGCGTCGGACTCGCCCCAATGGCAGTAGTCGTCCTCCCAGTCGTCGCCCCAGGGGTAGCCGGCTCCGTCGGGACCGGCCGCGGCGGCCTGGCGCTGGGCCAGGGTCGGTAGCGAGGCCTTGACGCCCGCGCGCCTGGCGAACCAGGCCGCGTAGGCGGCGCAGTCCTCCCAGGTAACGTTGATGACCGGATAGAACGCGAAGGCCGGCTTGTAGTGCTGCCGCCAGCTACCCTTGGCCTCGTAGCGCGTTCGCTCCGCGAACTCGGCGAACTGCCCGAAGGTGACCTCCGACTCGCCGAGCCAGAAGCCGGGCCGGCCGCCAGAGCCCGCCACCCAGACGAAGGTCGCGTCGCCTATCCTGCGCGGTTCGCGGGCATTCCCCAGGGCCAGGTTCATGACTTCCAGAGTGGAGCCGCTCTCTACCAGTATCTCCTTACGGAACAAGCCGAGTTCGTGGGCTATCTCCAAGAAATGCGGTCCCGCTTGCAGGTCCTCGAGTACGACGCGACGCCCTCCGGTTACGCGGCCGCGATCCATGCCGTCGAGCCTGAGCTCGCCCGGCACGTTGGAGAAGACTCGGACCGAGCCCGCGCCGCTCCCGCCCCCCGTCCCGCCCGGGGCGGCCGAGCCGACGACGGCCCTGGTCCCCACGTCGACGCTGGCGCTATAGGTGGAGAGAGCCAGGTCGCCCGAGGCCTCGTCGAGGATGCGGGTATAGGGCCGCTGCTTGAGCCCCCGGGCCAGGGCGTAGCCGGATACCGCGTCCTCCACGAAGCCGGCTAGCTCCCGGAAGGTCACGAGGCCGTCTCGGTTGCCGTACTGGTAGTCGGCCTTGCCCTTGACGCCCTCGAGGACGTAGCGGGTGAAGACGCCGTAGTCGGTCTCGTCGTCCTCGTAGCTATACCAGCCGTTCCTGGTGGCGTAGAAGACGGCGGAGACCTCGGCCGACTCGAAGCGGTCGGAGCGCAGGCCTCCCCCGCCGCCGAGGCTCCTGCTCGCGCGGGTGCTCACGGTCTCCCGGCAGGCGTCTATGAGGAGGAGCGAGCGCCTGACCTTAAGCTTCTGGAGCCAGGCTACGACCTCGCGCAGGGGCAGGCTGGTAGCGAAGGGATCGGCGTTGCGGGTATCGGCGGCCACGAGGTAGCTCTCGCCCTTGTCGTCAGCTATGCCGTGCCCCGAGAAGGACAGGACGACCAGGTCACCGGGCTCAATGAAGTCCGCAAGGTAGGCAAGGCGCGCGCGTATGTTGGCGAGCCGGGGGTAGCTCCGCTGCGCGTCGAAGCGGGGGTCGACCTCGTCGCTCATGACGAAGACGGAGTCGAACTGCCCCACGCCCTTGAGGGCCTCGCCGAGGCCGCGGGCGTCGTTCCTGGCCTTGGCCAGGTCCTTGATGTCCGCGTCCTCGTAATTATTGATGCCGATGCAGACGGCGTAGCGCTTGCCGCCGCCTCCCGGCAGGGCCTGGAGCGACGAGGCGCCCTTGACGACCGAGATGCCCCGGCTCGCGCCCTGGGCGCTCGCGGCGAGCCCCGCGCAGAGCAGGGCGGCCGCCAGGATCCAGCCTCGCCGCCTCATGGCATGCCTCCTAGAACGTGCCTACATAGCCGACCATCACCGTGAAGCTATCGCTCTTGGCGGGGTAGTCGGTGGAGCCGATGGTCAGGTCGAGATCGCTCATGGCCTGGTTCATATACCCTAGCTTGAGAGAGAAGCCGGTCCTCGTGGCCGGGTTCAGGAAGGCTACGCCGCCGCCTATGGAGAAGCCGGAGCCTCCTCCTATGTCGAGGAGGAGGGCGACGTTGCCGGCGGGCGCGAGCAACCCCATGGACAGCTGCACCGCGAAGCCGAGCACGGTCGATTCCATACCGGGAGCCACGTGCAGGTAGCCGCCGCCGCCTAGGCTGAAGGTCGGCGCCAGGAACCAGGCCGCCGTCGCCGAGAAGCTCATGTCGAGCCCGCTATCGGTCGTCTCGCGAGCGATGGGAGATGAAGTGGTACCGCCTCGCTCGTAGAAGGTAGTCGTGGCGCTGCCCATGCCGTAGCTAAAGCCTGCCATGCCCTTGACGAGGCCGCCAGGGGCGGCCGTCTTAGCCGACAGGATCCTGGGGGCGCTCGCCTGGGCCGGCGGGGCCGACGGAGCGCTCGCCGCAGGCGACGCCTGGTAACCGGACGACGCCTGAGGGACCGGCTTGACGAAGCGAGACGCCTCCGCGGCCTTGCGCTCCTCCTCGAGCCTCACCTGCCGGCTCCACTCCTCCGCCAGTCCTGCCAGCTCGAGCACCACGACCGTGTCGCGGGCCGGGTCCAGGTCGGCCTTGTTGAAGGCGTACTCCTTGTAGACCGTCCGGCCCTCGCCGCCCGAGCGGGAGCCGAAGGAGCAGGCCAGGCGATAGCTCACCCTGGGGAAGGCGTCCCAGTCCGCCTGGCTGTACTCGCTCGTGATGGTTACCTTCTCGTTATCCTTCCAGTAGAACCAGTAGTCGTTCTGGGCGTCGGTGACCACGAGTATGAACTCCGAGTCGAAGCCGGGGTTGACGACGAAGGTGACCTTGTTCTTCTTTGGCGCCTCCAGGGCCTTGCGCGCCTGCAGCTTGAAGTCCGCTATGGACAGCTTGGCATCCTTCTTGGCTCGCAGGTCTACGGGCAGGGGGGCGCTGCGCACGGTAGACCGCGTCGAAGCCTTCCACCAGCCGGTGACGCCGCTCGAGCCCTTGGGCGGCTGGGCCGTGACTATGGCGCTATAGTTGGCCGGCTGGACTCCCGGGATGAACAGCTCGCCCGTGGCCGGCCGGTACTCGACGCCCAGGGCCTTGGCCTCGCTCGATAGCTCGCCGTTATCGAAGGTGAAGGATATGGCGTCTACCGAGCCCTTGGGCACCTCTATCTCCCACCAGTAGCGCTCGCGCTGGGCCACTGGCTGGAGCTCCACCTTGTAGGTATCGCTCGGCAGCACGCCTGCCAGCGTGACCGTGCCCCGCTCGCTCTCGAGGTGCTTCTTCTCTATGAAGACGTGGCGGATATCGCCCGGAGACAGGGCCAGGTCGATGGTCTTGATCTGCTGAACCTCGCGGTTGTAGACCGAGACCACGTACTGCCCGGGCAGGGCCCAGTAGAACAGGTCTCGCTCTATCGGGCGCTTATGCACGTCCCGCGACTCGGCCAGGGTCGAGTCGTCGAGCACCACCTGCCTGGGCTGCCAGAACAGCCCGTAATCGTAGCTCTTGGGAGCGCCGACCGCGCCGCGGGCGATGGATGAGAACTCGAGCGAGGCCGGGGCCGCGGAGGCGGGCCGCTCGCCGATCGCCAGCTCGTCGGCCTCGCGCACGGCGAACTGCGCGCAGTGGTGGTTGAGGATATCGCGCATGATGGCCTGGGAGAGCCTCGCGCAGGCGGTGGGCAGGTCGCGGAGATCCTTGCGGATGATGGCGGAGTAGGCGTAGAGCTCCTCGGCCCGCTTGGTGTTGAGCACCCTGACGTTGATGCCCAGGCCGTCCCACTCGCCGCCCCGGCCATCGAGCCTCGTCTCGTACACGTTGCCGAGCACCAGGAAGTCGAGGTCGGCGTAGGCGTAGGCCGCGGCCGTCTTGGCGTAGAGGTCCTTGACGGCGAAGCTGTTGTTCTGGAGCGCGTGCTCCACGTACTTCTTATCGTAGATCTTGAAGATGGGCGGGAAGATCATCCTCGGGGCGGTACGGTAGCCGCCCCGGGGCGCGGGCATGGCCGCCGAGTAGACCGGCTCGCCGGGACGGATGAGTTCCTGCCTTGCCTCGTCCACCGGGACCTCGACGCGGGCCGAGGCGTTCTGCTGCACGAGCACCGACAGGAGGGCCTGGGCCACGAGGCCGCCGTAGAAGCTCTCGTCGACCTTCTCGCGGACGGTCATCGACACCTCGAAGTCCATGACGGCGAGGGTCGGGGGCCGGAGGTAGGTGTACTGCTGGGCGGCCGCCGCGGCGGCCAGCGTCGCCGCCAGGGCGAGCGACATGAACGTACGCTTCATTCGTGTGCCTCCTCTCGGCCTATTTCAGGATGAAGTCGCGGTTGAAGTCGTAGTCGCCCGAGGCGACGCTGACGACCGATATCCGTAGCGAGTCGGGCTTGTCGCTCACGACGGGGAAGTATCGCGCCAGGCGGCTGCCGGCCGGCACGGCGATGTGTCGACCCTCCGGGGTCCTGGTATCCATGAACGAGAAATAGAGTATCTTGTCGATGCCGTAGTACTCCTTAATCGACGCTCCCCAGAGCGATAGCATGAGGGGCGATAGGGACAGGAGCTGCACGGGAGAGTCGCTCCAGCCTCCGGTACGCCTGAGGAGGTAACGGGCGTAGAGGGAGTCGAGCTTCTCGGTCACGGGGAGCCCGTTGGCCACGAGGGCCGTGCACACGCCGTCCTCCAGCCAGGTCTGCATGAGGTTGACGGCCACCGAGACGTTGACCTCGTCGGCCGGCTCCATGGTCGGTGGAGGCGGGGGCGTCCCCTGGGCGGTCGACGACGACGACTCCTTCTTGGCGTAATCCTTGTCGCCGTAGGTCCGGACCACCTCGTAGGCCTCGAAGTAGGCGCGCATCACGGCGTCTCCCGGGGCGGCCTGGAGGCGAGCGAGCATGAAGTCCCTCGCGGGCCCGGGCTCGTCCAGGTAGGCCCTGGTCAGCTCCATGCGTCGGTTGACGAGGGCTACGGGCGTGCCGTCGCCGAGGGAGCCCGACTCGCGGAGCGCCTTGACGGCCTGGCCCTGGTCGGCGGCCCGGGCGTAGCAGCGATACAGGAAGTTTACCTGGAGATCGGCCTCCGCCGCGAAGGGCAGGAAGTCGCTCAGGAGCACCGCGCCTCCTTTGGCCATGTCCACGACCTTTACGTAGATGCCGAGCACCTTGGGAGCCAGCTCGGGGTCGGCCTCGCCTCGGAGCGGCATGATTCCCTGGATATCGCGCCAAAGTACGCGGTAGTTCACGAGGTAGCGGGCGCCGTAGTAGGCGGGGAACTCGGCATAGTCGCCGGACAGGAGCGGGTTGACGCAATGAACCGCGTTCACCAGCTGCCAACGCTCCTTGTAGTTGCGCTTGTAGAGCTTGTCGACTATGGAGAGGCCCGTGCCGGCTCCGAAGTAACCCTCGAGGGCGCGCTCGACGGCGTAGTCCTCCCGCGTGGGAACGTAGGTGCCGAAGACGGGTATGTCGTCGACCTTGAGGAGGACGGCCTTCTCGCCCGCCTTGACGCCGGCGCCGCGGAGGGAGCGGGCCAGGGCCTCCCGCTTCTTGCCCTCGAGCTCGGCCGGCAGGGTGAGCGTCACGCTGCCCACAGAGGGAACCTTTGCCGCGGGGAAGCGGCTCGTGCGGAGGGTCTTGGAGCCGCTCCAGAGCACCTGGCCGCCCTTGGCGGCGTCTACGAGGCGTAGGGACAGCTGGAAGGCCACCTCTCCCGAGTCGTCGACCAAGGCGTTGTCCACCGAGTACATGAGGAGCTTATGGACGGGATTGGGCTTATTGGCCTCCTGGATACCTTGCCAGGACTCGACGTCGAGCACGTTGGTCCCGAAGACGAGCCTACCGTCGAGGAGAGCCTGGGCTGCCGGCTCGCTGTGGGCTATGGTCCTGAGCCGCTCGAAGCCCTTGGCCTGGGCGCCTAGTATGGCCGCCTGCATGCCGCCCTCGATCGCGTCGACGAAATAGGGGTAGCGGGCGGAGAAGGCCGTAAGGGAGAAGGGAGCCACGCCCGAGTACCCCGCGGAAGCCAGGGCCCGGCCGACGAGGCGCTCGTCGTAGCCCTCGGCATCGGGCTTGAAGACGTAGGCCTTCTTAGCCTGGTCGAGCGAGAAGGACACGCGGAGCGCCTTGACCTCGGGGCTCTCCGTTCCCATGCCGCCCGCGGCCTTGTAGGCCGCCGAGACCCTGGGACGCACCTCGGATTCGAAGACGTCCTGGGGTATCTCGCCGGGGGTGGGTACGAAGCGCCAGGCCTCGACGCGGTTATAGAGGCGCGCCTGCAGGAGGAGGACGCGATCGCCCTTCTGGACGTGTCGCTCGGCTACGGGCTTCAGGGCCTCGAGGGCGAGCCGGTAGACCTCCGAGGTATCCATGCCAAGGGGCGTCTCGGTCCCGGGCTTCTTAGTCGTTATACACCCGCATAAGAGCGCTATCGCTACCACGACCGCCAACGCGACCAAAACCGACGCTCTACGGTCGGCCTTGCTGCCATACGAACGCATACTGCCTCCTTAGCGGATCGCGCGAACGCGCCGCGGTCGCCGATCCCAGGAACGTGATAGAGCGTACAACTGAAGCCTTCGAGTAGGAACGATGAAGCGGAGCTACATCATTAAACCGATCCAATTTGATCGAAATAATGATAGGCCGTCGCCAAGCAGCCGTCAAGCTTCGGGAAGCTCTACTTCCCAGGTTTCGAACTCGTCCTCTATGCCCTTGGCCGAGGTCTTGCCCCGCGCCCGCAGGGGTACGCGACCCGCTACGGCCCGGAATACGGGTTCGCTGACGAGTATGCCGTCCACCGGGGCCTTGCCCTCGAGCCTGGAGGCGAGGTTGACCGTCGCCCCAATGGCCGTATAGGCCATGATGCGCCTGGAGCCCAGGTCGCCCACGATGGCCTCGCCCGTATTGATGCCGACGCGTATATGGAAGCCGGAGGACTCGGACCCTTGCGCGCTCGCCCTCCTGGCGCGCAGGGCGAGTTGCATGTCCATGGCAGCCCTGACGGCCCTGAGCTCGTGGTCGCCCTGGTCCAGGGGATCCCCGAAGAAGGCCATGAGGCCGTCGCCGATGAATTTATCCACCGTCCCCCCATGCTCGAAGACTATGGCGGTCATGGCCTCGAAGTAGTCGTTGAGGGCGGCGTGGACCATGGCGGGATCGCGCGCGGAGCTCCAGGCTGTGAAGCCCGCGATGTCGCTGAAGAGCACGGTAATGCGCTTACGCTCGGCGGAGGCCAGGCGGCCGGGATCGGACAGGATCTTATCCATGACGCTCGGGGCGAAGTAGCGCTCCACCCGGGCTCGCCAGAGGAGGCGCGCCCGCTCGGCCAGGGAGAGGCGATAGGCGGCGGCGGCCACCAGGAAGAGTATCGTGCCGGCGGTCGGCGCCGCCAGGGCGGGCATGACGCCGCCACGGAAGAAGAGCCCGAGCTCCAGGGCGGCCAGGGCGGCCCAGGCGGCGACGCAGGCGGCCGTCATGGCTCGCGGCCCCGGCAGGCGAGAGCACAGCCAGAGCCCCAGGGCCAGGGCCAGGGTCAAGGCGGCCGTCGCCACGGGGCTGGGATCGCGAAGGAAGCCCGAGAGGAGCATGGAGTTGATGACGCTGGCGTGTATGCCGGCCAGCGGGTAGACGCCCTCGAGGGGAGACGGCCCGTAGTCGCTCGAGGCGGTGGTGACGTCCGCCACGACGACGACGGCGCCCTCGAGCTCGTCGGCCAGGGCCTCGGCCAGGTCGGGGTCGTCGAGCGAGGCGACTACGGACTGGAAGGGATAATGGGGGAAGACCGCGCCCCAGGGTCCGCGGTAGTCGATGATCAGGCGGCCCTGCCGGTCCGCGGGGATGCCCAGCTCGCGCGCGAGCTCGTCGGCGCCCGCATCCTTGCCGAGCGCGGCGCCGGCGGTCCTGAGCGCCAGGCTCGGTACGAGGCGGTCCGCTCGCCGGACGAAGATGGGCATCCGCCGGTAGACCCCGTCGCCGTCGGGCTCGGCGTTTATATGGCCGAGGCCGGCGGCCGCGGCGGCCAACTCGGGGTAGCTCGAGGCGAGCCCGCCCGAGGGCGTGGCGATTACGGGCAGGTAGACGTTACCGGCCGCGGCTACCGCCTCGGCGAGCGCCGCGTCCTCGGTAGGGTTCCCCGTCCCGTCGAAGACCACGTCGACGGCGACGGCCGCGACGCCCGCCTTGCCGAGGGCCTCGATGAGGCGGGCGAACTGGCCGCGGCCGGAGCGCCCCATGCCTAGTTCCTTGACGGCTGAGTCGCCCAGGTCCACGATGACTATGGACGGATGCGCGGGCCCCGGCCCTTCCAGCGCGTAGCGAAGCCTGAGGAAGGCGTCGCCCACGGCGGCGTCGGGATGGCTCCCCAGGGCCGCCAGGGCAAGGATCGCCGCCCAGGCCAGGGCGAGCGAACCGAGGGCCAGCGCCGCCAGCGTCGCTCGGGCGGGCCTATCAATGCACGAGGCGGAAGGTCTTGCCGTAATACGCTCCTCCGGCGACCCGCGTGGCGGAACGCTTGACGTCGCCCGAGAGGTCCCGGGTACCGCCGGCTATGGCGATGGGCTTCTCAGCCGCCGAGGCTATGGCGCTATGGCGCTTGCGGAGCCGAGACAGCTCGTCGAGCACGGCCTGGCGAGAGGCGGCCAGGGCCGCGGGCGCCTGGCGCCTGGCGACGCAGGCCTCGAAGGCCGCGTAGGCGGACTCCAGCTCCGCCAGCCGCGCGGTAGAGGCTACCAGGTAGAAGGTCTCCGTACCCGCGGCCCCGTCCAGGGAGAACCAGTCGTCGCCCTCCGGCACGAAGAAGGAAGAGCCCTGGTAGCGGGAACCGGCGAAGTCTTCGAAGCGGGCGGGGAAGAGGAGCGACAGCTCCCCGGCGGCGTCGTGGAGGAAGACGTAGACGTAGGTCGGGCCTACGGGCCGCACGTAGATCTTGAACAGCTCCCCTTCCGCGATGGCGACCCGCTCGCCGGAGGGCACCGTCTCGAGGCCCCGCTCGCCCGAGCGCCGCATGAAGGCCCAGTCGAACTCGACCG
>CAZNNA010000096.1:1345-10932 GCA_964573825.1 uncultured Treponemataceae bacterium | reverse complement strand
GATCGCGGGGACGTCGTCGGGGATGGTCAGCGGACCGGGCAGGGCCTCGAGGGCGGCTAGGGTTCGCTCGAGGACTATGGGCTCGTAGACGAGTCCCGAGTCCCTGAAGCGACGCGCCCCGGCGCTCGCGGGGGCGTAGACATGCAGTTCCGGGGTCCGTTCTTCCGGGCGGCCGCGGCTATGGCGAAGGACTCGCCCGAGTCGCTGCAGGAGTAGGTCGATGGGAGCTAGCTCCGTGAGCATGGAATCGAAGTCTAGGTCGAGCGATTGTTCTATAACTTGGCTGGCTATCACTATAGCCCTGGCCGGCCTGTTTCCGTCGGGGCCGAACCGTTCCTTAAGGAGTCCTTCACGGGACCGGCGGTCGTCTCGCGTAAAACGCGAGTGGAATAGCGTGACGGGGCAGCCTGGCTCGCTTGCCGCTACGGCCTCGTACAGCTCCTGCGCTCGCAGTACCGTATTGCATACGCAGGCCACGCAGCCGCGATCCCGTCGTGACAGGGATAGGGCCTTCAGGGCCATGGCCTTTACTCTATCGTCCTCGTTCGAGTATTCCAGGGTGAGGCGAGCGAGGCGCGGCTCGGGCAGTTTCTCCGGCGGTACTTCGTAGACCGCGCATCCCAGGCCAGTCTCCGCGCGTATGACGGCGGGATACGGAATCGCCTCCGGAGGCTCCGCCCCCGTGTAGGCCTCGACGAGCTCGCGCCTCCAGCGACTGCCGAGCGTAGCCGAGAGGAGTATGACCGGACAACCGAGGGCGGCGAGCCAAGCGAGAAGCGCCTTGATGAGCTCTCGCATATAGCGGTCGTAGGCGTGTATCTCGTCCAATACGACTATCTTGCCGGCGAGACCGTAGAGGCGTACGAAGAAGTGGCGTCGCCTCAAGACGGCCAGGAGCGCTTGGTCGATAGTCCCGATGGCATGCGCCGCGAGGAGCCCGCGCTTATGCCCCCCGAACCAGTCGGTAGCCACGACCCCGCCGTCGGCGCTACGTTCCTCGGCGAGGAAGCTCGACGGGAGCAAGGCGACGCGAAGGCTCCGGTAGTCCTCGTTCAGGAAGGACGCGTCGTAGAGTAGGTGCGCTTCTACCGGCTCGTCGCTCGCGAGCTTGGCAAGGTATGCGTTTACTCGCTTGAACATGGCGGCGCTCGTGGCTTGCGTGGGAAGCCCGTAGTAGAGCCCGGCTGGCGATCTGCCGCTGAAGATGGAATGGGCTAGTAGGGCCGCCTCGGTCTTACCCTGGCCCATCGGCGCCTCTAGGATCACGAGGCTAGGCCCCGAGGCCTCTCGAGCGGCTCGTAGCGACGCTTCCTGTAGGCCGTTGAGCGACTTGCCTTGGGAAAGCCCTACGAGCGAGGCGAGTCCCGCGTCGTCGACGGGCATCCTGCTCCTCGGCGCTCGAAGGTGAAGACGACCGGTCAGCCTGCGAGCTATCCCGGCGCGATAGTCGAGATAGTCCCGTAGGTCGGGCGGTATCATCGCTGTCAGGCTGAACTGCTCGGCGTTCGAGGCATGCCAATCCGCTACCGATATAAGCCCCGAGATCACCATGAGGGCCGAGGGATCGTCTAGGCTGATACTGATACCAGGCGGGTCCGTAGCCGCGTCGCGATCGAACAATCGCGCGGCGAGGGCGGGCGATAACGACTCAGTGAGTAGCCGCAGCGTTTCCTCCCTGGCAAGCTTCCAGGCGGAGTCGTCGATACAGCCGAGGGCGCTTTGCCCGAGGAACGCGCCGTGGTGGGCGGCCGCCACGCTCGCCAGCGCCTCCGCGCTAGGCTCGTCGAAGCCGAGATCCTGCCAATAGCCGGTTAGGAACTCGAAGGACACCTGGCTGTGGTTCGTCTCGCTACCGCGCGGGAAGCCGTAGCCCGCCGCCTTCAGGCGACTCAAGCCTGACGGCCATTTTCCTTCGAAGCCGGGACTGAGCTTGCCTATGTCATGGCTCGCGGCGACGAGGCATAGGAAGGCTCTCGCTTCGCGTGTAGGCAGCCCGCGGACGAGCCTATGGAGCCGCCGCCGCTGCGTCCTCGGCAGGGCCGAAAGCAGCGTTGAGAAGACGACGGCGGTATCCGCCAGGTGCAGGATGGCGGCATGGTAGGTTCCGTCATTCTCACTGCCGGTCTTCGCCCAGAAGAGGGAGTGGGGGAGGCGGGACGGATGCTCTCGCGTATCAGGTCTTTGATTTTCCATTATCGTTCCTTGATATGAACGTATGCTAAACCCCTTTAGGTTTGCTGCAAAGTGAAAAAATGAAACCTCTCTCCGAAACAGCCAATAGGTGTACGAAAAATTAGCAGATCATTTTTTGATGCTATATGCGCGAATGTTAGGGCAAAAATTATTCTTGACTGTTCGTACGCTATTGCGTACGTATGTAAAGAGATGATTATGGTGCTTACCGTTACCGATGCTAGGGCTAATCTCTATAGGCTCATCGACGAGGCGAACGAGTCGCATGAACTGGTGCTGATAGCCGGGAAGCGCAATAACGCGGTACTCGTGGGAGAGGATGACTGGCGATCGATAGAGGAGACGCTGTACCTCATGTCTATTCCCGGCATGAAGGAATCAATTATCGCCGGCGTAAAGGAACCCCTGTCCGAATGTAGCGACTCGATCGATCTATGACCTGGAAGATCGTCTATGCAAAGAGAGCCGTAAAGGATGCCGGTTTGATCAAGCAAGCCGGCCTTTCGCCCAAGGTGCTTAGCTTGCTCCGGCTGCTTGAAGAGGATCCGTATCGATCGCCTCCTCGTTGCGAGAAACTCGTCGGCGACGTGAAAGGCGTTTTCTATAGGCGGATCAACCTTCAGCATAGGCTGCTCTACCAGGTTCTCGAAGAAGAACATATCGTTAAGGTTCTTAGGGTGTGGACTCTCTATGATTAATGGCAAGCGTATGTAGTTACCAGATCCGCTCGGAGAGCGGATGAACCGTATTAGGGTTGATAGACGACCGATACGGAATGCCTTCTATAACCCCTTCTCGAACACCCGGTAGCGCTTGACCGGCCTCATGCCCAGCTTCTCGAGGGCGTTGCGGATGCGGTAGTTGTCCTCCAGGACGTAGTTGGCCTCGAGGCGGACGCCCCGGGGCGCCAGGGACTCGAAGAGGCGTAGGTAGAGGAGTACGTCCAGGCCCTGGCCCTGGTACTCGGGCAGGACGGCCAGGCCCCAGAGGCGGTAGTCGCGGAGGCGCCTGGCGCCGAGGAGCAGGCGGAGGGCCCCGGTGGGGAAGAGGCGGCCGTCGACCTTCCTGAGGATGACGTTGATGTCGGGGAAGCCGAGGCAGCAGGCCACGGGGCGGCCCTCGTCCTCGACGAACCAGACGGCGGCGGGGTCGAGCACGGGCCTGAGCTCGCGGACGACGGCGGCCATCTCGTCGCGCTCGACCGGGACGTAGCCCCAGTTGCCCTCGACGCCGGCGTTAAGGATGCTTCGCACGTGCTCGGCGTCTCGATCGAGTTCCCGGGGGTCGAGCGGTCGGGTCGAGAGGCCAGGGCGGCGGGCGGCCAGGATATCGGAGAAGCGGCCGAAGCGCTCGGGTATGCGGTAGCCCGCGCCGCCGTCGGCCTCGTAGGCCAGGAGGTCCTTGGCCTTGGCGTAGCCGGCCGCGGCCGCGTACTCGGGGTAGCGCGGCGGGTTGTAGGGCGACAGGTATACGGGCGGGCTATCGAAGCCGTCCACGAGGAAGCCCCAGCACTCGGCCACCGGGTTGACGGGCCCGCGGACCCGGTCTAGCCCCTGGGAGCTGAACCAGGCCTCGGCGGCCGCGAAGAGGGCGGTGGCGGCCTCGGGATCGTCGGCGCAGTCGAAGGAGCCGAAGAAGCCCGTCCTGGAGCCGTAGTAGGCGTTGTAGCGCGGGTCGGCGTAGGCGACGACGCGCCCGACCATCCTACCGCCCCGACGGGCCGCGAGGAGGGCCTTGGGCGAGCGATCGAGCACGGCGTTACGGCCTGGCTCGTAGGCATGCCGCTCCTGGAGCCGGATCGGGGGCGCCCAGTACGGATCGCCCGCGTAGAGCCCGTAGGGTAGCCGGGAGAATTCCGCCAGGCCTCGGCCGTCGATGACTTCTTCTATGCGTAGCGTCTCGTGCATGCCTAGAGTTTCGACGCGCGGGGGCGGCTGCATGAGGGGCACGCTACGGCGTGAAGATGACGGGCCTTCCTTCCGGGAGCGTGATGCGCGCGCTGCCGGGGCTGACCAGCGATCCGCCGACGCTAAAGGGCGAGGCTCCGAAGTTAGCTATCACCCTGAGCCCTCCCGCGTAGCGCGCCTCGTGCACGAGACGCGCCTCGTCGAGCCAGGAGAAACCCTCGAGCGCCGCGTCCCCGAACGCCTCCAGGATCGGAGCTAGCGCCGCGTATTCCCGGGCTATATCCTTACCCCTATCGTCGAGGCGTTCCCGGCTTAGGTTGAAGAGCGCGGGGCTCAGGTATAGGGCCCTGTAGAGCGCCTGCCGCTTTTCCATGCCCTCGAATTTATACGGGTCGGCGCTCCAGTGATTGACCATGATGACGATGTCATGGAAAGCCGCCTGGAAGAGGGGTAGCCTGAAGCGCGGATCGAGGTATCGCCGTTCCGAGTCGGCAAGGAGCGGTACGGGCTTGAACTGTACCGCCGGTTCCTCGGGCGGCCAGAAGGCGCCCCAGTAGCGATCGCCGCCTTTCCGATACGCGGGGCTTTCCCAATAGAAGGCAGGGCCGAAGAGGCCTTCGGATAGGTGGGCGGAGCCTACTACCGAGGCATCGCCGCCCTCCGTGCCTACGACCAGTCCGTGTCGATCGGCGAGCCAGCGTAACCTCTCCCGCCTCGCGGCGGCGTCTTCCTCCGCCGTACTCGGATGCAGGGGATTATAATCCTCGCCTATCTCGGCGGCGGCGTCGCAGTCCACGAAGTAGAAACTCATGGGCAGGATGCGAAGCCTTTTCTCTACGCGGCGTTCTACGGCCGGCCTGGCGGCTATGGGGCTTAGCAGCCTACCGACGCCCTGGAAGCCCTTCCTGTACGAGCCGTCCTCGCTCATGACGGCGCCCGTATCGTAGAGGAGGGCCTCGTCGAAGCGAGCCGTCTCCCAACCTTCATCGGGAGCGAGCGACTCCGGATGGATGCTATGAAAGGAGTCGTAGGCGCCGAAGAGGTAGCCCGCCTCGCTCGCCGCCGCCGAGCAGGCGATGGCGGCCCGGGACGGCGCGCCTCTCTGCCCCTCGGCGGAGAAATTCGGGAGGGTAAGTCGAGCCTTTCGTATGCCGAGGGCCTTGAGCCTGGTAACGGTAGCTGGCGAGATGCCTTGCCCGCGGCGGACGAGCGGCACTAGGAAGCGACCGTAGGCTTCCTCGAACCGGCCCGGCCCGAGGGCTCGCAGGGCTGCGGAGAGACCCCGCGCGAGGCAGGCCTTGGCGTAGCGCCCCGCGTAGGGATCCCGGGCGAGCAGCGCGGCAGACTCGAGCGCTTCCTCGTCCATGGCGGCCCTCGCGGCCGCGTGAACGCCCGCGCCCGCCTCGACGAGAGCCGCGAGCTCTGAGGTCTTCGCCGGCAGGAGGTCGCGTACGGAGACTGCGTCATCGCCCCAAAGGTAGAAGTGATAGGCTCCGAGCAAGGCCCGACGCTCTTCGCTTCCGAGGCGTTCCTTGAGCGGTTCGAGCGACCCGGCGGCATTGGCAATCTTTCGATAGAGGGAGGCGGGCGATAGCAGATCGTTCGGCGCGGCGGCGCGTAGGCTAAGCCTTCGTACCTCCTCGCCTCGCCTGCATAGGAAATCCTGGGTAAGCAGTACCGTGCGATTCTCTATGGCGAGCGCCGCTCGATACGGATCGATCGTCGCGAGGGCGAGCGTATTGTCTTTATAGGCGATTCCCCAGGCGGGGAGTCCGGAACCTAGATCGTGGGCGCCTGCCTCGCTTATATCTTCGATCCATGCCTTTTCCGTTAGCGGGATGTAGCGGCCGTCCTTGAATGGCCAGAGGAGCGCCGCGGCTTCCTCGAGCGGCGTTACGGGCCAGCGAAGGCTTTGGGCCTCGGAGGCGGATAGCCGTATCGCGATGTCGGTTCCGTCTAGGCTTATCGAGACGCGAAGCCCCTTGCCTGGGTACTCGAGCTCCAGGCTCGAGTCCGTTCGATTCCTGATGATGACCTTCTCGGATCGTAGGTCCGGGGAAGCCTGGGACAGGCTGCTTCCGGGCGCCTCTCCTGTTAAGACCGTAAGCTCCAGGCCGGGAAGCCCGACCTCGAGCCCGAGCCGCTCGGAACGTAGCCTCGCCGCTCGGTCGGGATGGGCGCAATAGGCCGGCGATCCTATCATGGCATGGGCTAGGCCGAATGCCAGTGCTAGCGTCGCGCGGCCGCGACGACGAGGCGGCCGCGATCGCCGCGAATGGTTATTCATCCAGGGTACCTCCATCACGACAGTAGCCTGGACGCCGGGTCGATCTCGGGGCGACGATAGGGCGATCGTAAGGCTTTCCTATGACTTGTTACGCAGGCGCTGGGATCCAGCCGGCTCCTCGCGTGAGCGGTCTTGGAACTGGGTCTCCGCTAGCGGTATAACGAGTATCGGAGGCGATATGCAGGTAAAGCGAATCATCGCTATCGTCGATGACGAGGCGAGCCTCAGGGAGACGCTAAGCATGGCGCTGTCGGCCGCCGGGTACGGGGTCATGGTCTTCGCCGACGCCGAGACGGCCTTCGCTACCCTGTCCGGGAGCCCGCCGGACGCAATCATACTGGACGTGATGATGCCGGGCCTCGACGGTATCGCCTTCTGCCGCCGGTACCGGGAGCTTCAGCCAAAGGTGCCTATCGTGTTCCTCTCGGCCGCAGCCGAGGAGGACGCCCGCCTCGAGGCGCTCGAGCAAGGCGGCGACGACTTCCTGCCTAAGCCCTGCTCCATCAGGGAACTCCTTACTCGCCTGCGCGTCTGCTTCCTTAGGATGGCTCGCCTGGAGGAGAGGAACCAAGAAGGGGCAGGCGCGACGAGCGGCCTTCGGCTCGAGCAATCCGCCGGTCCCGGCTCGCCCGATGCGCCCGGACGCCTTTCCATAGAGCCCGAGGCTTGGGAGGCCCGCCTCGGAGGCGTTCCGCTGGAGCTGACGGTGACCGAGTTCCGCCTGCTGTCCGCCCTGGCTTCCCGGCCGGGCGGAACCTTCGATCGGGAGCGCCTCGCGGCAGCCTGCTATCCGGATGACGCCTATGTCTCTCCTCGCGCCGTCGACGCACACGTTAAGCGGCTTAGGCGTAAGCTGCGAGTCGCGACCCTCGGAGAGGAAGGCGTCTCTCCGGCCGGTATGGATTCCGGTACCGATATAATAGAGACGGTCCACGGTATCGGGTACCGACTGCGTGCCGAGGCCGTCCGTTGAATCGCCGCGCGGGGCGCCCGCGACTGAGTATCGACCTAGCGGTCGTTGTAGGCTGCATCCTACTGGCCGGGGCGCCGCTCGCGGGCGCCCTCTACCTGCGTTTCGGGGATCATGCCTTCGCCTCCCGCGAGGCCGAGGATATCGCCGGACTCGCCTCCTGGGCCGCGCGGGCGCTCGCCGGTAGGCGCCTGGGGCCGGACGAGCTTATGGAGCCGGATGCCCTGCCGGCCATAGCGGGGTTCCGTTCAGCGGCCGTCTATTGGGGCGGCCGATGGCATGCGCGGACCGTCGCTGATCCGGCGCTCGAGCAGGCCCTCCAACGCCTGCTGTCTGCTTCACCGGGAAACGAACGTTCAGTCGGCTGGCTCGAGGGAGGCTACCGCTACGTCCTTCATCCCTTCGCTCGCGATGGAGAGGCCGGGGTGGTCGCTGTCGTCGCGAGCATGGAAGGCGTAGCGTCGTACAAGGATGGGCTGAGCGACCTTCTCTACCGCGCTGGCCTTGCCTATGCTCTGGTCGTCGTAGCGATCGCCGCGATCGTACATAGGCTCTTCACGCGACCGCTTCGGCGGCTGGCCCTCGAGGCGGCTAGCTTCATGGAGGCCGGCGTCGAGGAGGCGCCTTCCCTATCCTGCCGATCGCGTCCCGACGAGCTGGGGCTCCTGTCGAGGAGCCTACAGGCAAGCCTCGAATCGCTCAAGGCGCGCAACCAGGCCGTCTCCGCCTATAGCGCCGATATCGCGCACGAGCTTAAGAATCCCCTGGCGGGATTACGCGCCGCCCTCGAGCTCATGCCTTCAGGGTGCGCCCCCGCGGAGGGAGCCCTCCTAGCGGTGGCTCGGCGCGAGGCCGATAGGATGGAGCGCCTCCTCGCGTCGATACGCGAGATGGGCGACTTGGAGCGGGAACCCTGCGGCTCGTGCCATCCGGGAGCCTTGCTCCGGGAACTCGTCGCGTATTACGGCATCAGAGGCTCGTTGGTGCTATTCTCGGAACCGCTACCTCCGACGCTACTCGTTCCCGTCTCGGAGGAGCGCCTCGGGCGTATCCTGAGGAACCTCGTAGACAATGCCTTCGACTTCTCGCCTCCGGGAACGCCGGTGGAGCTTAGGGTCTTCTCCGGCGAGCCTCGCGGTACGCTCTCTTTCGCCGTCGAGGATATGGGGCGGGGTCTATCGGCCGAGGAGGCGGAGGCTTGCTTCAGGCGTTTCTATTCCACGAGGCGAGGAGACGGTTCGCACTCGGGCCTCGGCCTCGCCATAGCGCGGAGCCTCGCGGTCGCCTCGGGCGGTTCCTTGCGCCATGAGCCGAGGAGGGGCGGCGGTTCTCGCTTCATCCTCGAGCTTCCCCTCGGCTGAGCGATTAACGACCCCTCCGCCTTGACATCCTTAGCCTCTTCATGGGATATACGTTAACCGATATGCATGCTGTAAGGTTTACGAGATGCCGATGAGCGGCGAACGCTCCCTGTCGCCCGACGAGCGGGACCGCTACATAGTCGAGCGCCTGCGCTCGGCCGAGCTACCGGTCTCCGGCGAGGCGCTGGCCGCGGAGCTGGGCGTGAGCCGGGTCGCCCTCTGGAAGCGCGTCGAGGCGCTCAAGGCCTGGGGCTACGGCATAGAGGCCTCGCGCAAGGGCTACGCCTTGGGGCGGGACGACGGCCTGGCCGTCTGGGACCTGGACCCGCCCGGCCCGGTCGCGCTCTTCGGCCAAGCTAGCTCGACCATGGACGAGGCCCTGGATTGGGCTCGCTCCGGCGCTCCCTCGGGCGCCATGGTGCTGGCCCTGGGCCAGAGCGCCGGCCGGGGCAGGGGCGGCGAGTCCTGGGAGAGCCCCGCCGGCGGCCTCTACTTCTCCATAGTCCTACGCTCCGCCCTGCCGCCGTCCCACGCGGGCGCCCTATCGCTCGAGGCGGCCCTTGCCCTTACCGAGGGACTCGCCGCCGCCGGTGTCCGGGGCGCGGCCTTCGCCTGGCCGAGCGCCGTGGAATGCTACGGCCGGAAGGCGGCAGGGATACTCGTCGAGCCGCACGGTGACCTGGGGGCGGCTTCGTCCTACGTCGTCGGCATAGGCGTAAAGGCCGCCCTCGTCGATCTGGCGCGCGCGGTAAGCGGAGCGCCCGGAACGGGCGTCGGGAGGAGCGAGCCGGTAGCGCCGGGCGAGGCTGATCCGGGCGTCCCCGCGCGGCGCGCGCGCCTGGCCGCCTACGTCGCGCGGAGGCTGAGCG
>CAZNNA010000096.1:0-1335 GCA_964573825.1 uncultured Treponemataceae bacterium | reverse complement strand
TCGCCCGCCCTCGACCCCGCTCGATGGGCTCCGCTCCTGCCCGCGGATCCCCTGGCCGTGGAACTATGGACGGGGGAGAGCCGAGTCGTCCGCGCCGCGGGCTTCGACGCCCGGGGCGACCTCCTGCCCGACGGCGGGGGGCCGGCCCTTTCGGTCGGGGAATGCCGGTCGGCGCGTACCCTGGGCGACGGGCCTGCCGCTGCCGTGAAGATATAATAAAGTAACTAAAGATACCGAAAGAAGGAGTACCGCAATGAGGCGCGAACCGTTCAAGCTCGTCCTATCGGCCCTGTTCACCGCCATGATAGCGGTGGGGGCCGTCTTCTCCCTGCCGCTGCCGCCGCCGCTCCTGCCGGTGACGCTGGCGGTGTTCTTCTGCCTGCTCGCCGGCCTCGTGCTGGGACCGCGCTGGGGCCTGGCCTCGGTCGCGACCTACCTGCTCCTGGGCTCGGCGGGCTTACCGGTCTTCGCCAACGGCTCGGGCGGGCTCGGGCAGTTCGCGGGGCCCTCGGGCGGCTTCCTGGCGGCCTACGCCGCGGCCGCCCTGGTCGCCGGGCTCCTGGCCGACCGCCGCGAATGGCGGCTCTGGCGCAACGCGCTGGCGGCCCTGGCCGGCGTGGCCGCGCTCTACGCCATAGGCCTGCCCCGCTTCCGCGCCGTCCTGGACGCGCGGCCAGACAAGGATGTCTCCATGGTCGCGGCCTTCGTCATGATGGCGCCCTACCTGGTCGGCGACGTAGTCAAGGCCCTGGCCGCCGCGGCCCTGGCGCGCGCCCTTAGGCCGCTCCTCAGGAACTACCTGCCCGCCGCGGCCTCGTCGGCGACCGGGGTCGCGAGACCGTGAGGCTCGAGCTCGAAGGCCTGGCCAAGGCCTTTCCCGACGGCGCTCGCGGCCTTGCCGGAGCGAGCCTTAGGCTTACGACGCCCTGCCTCGTCGTCCTGTCGGGCCGCAACGGCTCGGGTAAGTCGCTCCTGGCGCGGCACGCCCTGGGCCTGGAGTCGCCCGACTCCGGCCGCATCCTGGTCGACGGCCGGCCCCTGGCCTCCTGCCTGGCCGAGGCCAGGCGTCGCATCGCCCTGGTCTTCCAGGAGCCGGAGCACCAGATACTCGGGGTGACGGTGCGCGAGGACGCCGAATTCGGGCCGCGCGCCGCCGGCGAGCGCCCTGAGGCCTACGGCCCGCGGGTCGGGTCGGCGCTCGCGGCCTCGGGGCTCGCGGGCTTCGAGGAACGGCTCTGCGCCGGGCTCTCGGGCGGCGAGAAGCGGCGACTGGCCCTGGCCTCGGCCCTGGTCGCCGATCCGGAGCTCGTCATCCTGGACGAGCCCTTCAACGGG
>CAZNNA010000095.1:0-10945 GCA_964573825.1 uncultured Treponemataceae bacterium | reverse complement strand
GGCGTACCGCGCCTATTCATATTCGGAAAGAGATAAGGGAGCCCGTTTCGAGCGCCTCATGCAGGCATGGCTACGCACGGACCCGCTTTATAAGGATGCCTTGACGGACGTCTGGCTCTGGAACGAGTTCCCCGGACGCAAGGACTTCGGCGGCAAGGATACGGGCATAGACCTCGTGGCGCGTACCGAGAACGGCGACTATTGGGCCATCCCAAAAAAGGGAACCAGCGATCGACCGGCTCCTTCCGCCATAGGCGGATGAGTATCACTAGGATGGATATGACCCGCTCTTGGCATCTCTACAAGAGTTCAACGTAGAATCTACGGAGGCGCCCGATGGCTAAGGATAAGAAGGCTCTGCGGATATACGAGGCGGCGCGGGCCTGGGCCGAGTCGTGCCTGGTCGCTGACGGGTCGCTGTTCGGCAGCGAGCGGCTATGGACGGCCGAGCGGCTGGCCGAGCTCAAGAGGCTGTACATAGACCGGCCCGACGACTCGGATCGCTCGTTCATGGACAAGCTCAAGGACCAGCTAGCCGACGGCTCTCCCGAGGCAAAGCGTCTCGCCTCGGAGCTGTTCTGGCCGGTACTGCTGTTCACCGCGTCCCATAAGCCGGCTACCAAGGTCATCAAGATGCGCCTCGTCTGGCAGTGGTCCAGCGCGGCCTTCCCCGAGGCGCTGGACCTCCTCGACTCCGCCCTGCTCGACGGCATCGGTAGCACCGGACCCGCCCTGAATAACCTGTTCTGGCTCGAGTACGCCTTCGCGATACGGCTATTCCTGGCGATCAAGGAAAGATCGGTGGCGGATAGGCGTGCGCTCCTGGCCAACGGCTGGGCCTTCGCCGCCTTCATGGACGGGCTCGACGACTCCCACGCCCGCCAGCTCTACCACATGCTTAACCACCTCCTGTTCCCCGATCTCTTCGAGCAGATGGCTAGCCGCAAGCATAAAGCGCTTATTCTGGCCGCCTTCGCCGGAGGCCGGGCACCGGGCTGGCGCGAGCGCATCGCCACCGACGAGGCCCTCCTCGCGGTTAGGCGTAAGCTTACGCTCGAGTACGGCGACGACTTCGACTACTACGCCGACGCGGCGCTCAGGACCGCGTGGTACCCGTCCTCGGACGAGAGCGACGACCAGGAAGCCGGGCCGCTCTACGCGGCGACGGCGAGCCTGCCCGGGCGCTACGCGGAGGCCCGCTTCTGGGTCATCGGCGCGGGGATAGACGGGCGGCTATGGGAACGGTTCAAGGACGACGGCTTCATAGCGCTAGGCTTCGACCGCTACGGCCAGGACCTCGGCTCCGCCACGCGCGAGGAGATACTCGAACGCCTCTCTTCGCTCGGCGACGGATCCCATAAGCCGACCAACGATGCGCTGGCCCTCTACCAGTTCGCCAGCGTCATGCGCGAGGGCGACTATGTCTTCGCCAAGCAGGGCCGCTCCGCGCTACTCGGTTTCGGCCGCGTAAGCTCCGGCTACCGCTACGAGCCGGGAGCCGCCGGATCGTCGCATCGCCGTAGCGTCGAGTGGATCAGGACGGGGTCGTGGCGGCTACCGCCCGAGAGGCGCATAACGACGAAGAGCCTGACCGAGTTCACGCGCTACCCCGACTGGCTAGCCTTCGCGCTGGCGCTCGCCGGCGAGGCGGGCGCTCTCGCGGCCGCTGGAGTCGCCGCGGACGCCGGCTCGGACGCTGACCCCGCGTACGGCGCAGTAGCGCTCGCCCGCTCCTACGGCATCGACGATCTCGTCGCCGAGGGCGCATTCCTCGCGCGCGACGATATCGAGGACGCGCTCCGTTCCTGGGACGACAAGGCCAACCTCATCGTCTCCGGGCCGCCCGGCACGGGCAAGAGCTGGCTGGCAGCCCGGCTCGCCTGGATCAGGCTCGGCGGCGCCGACCAGCATCGCCTCCTCAGGGTCCAGTTTCACCAGTCCTACGCTTACGAGGACTTCGTGCGCGGCTGGAAACCCGGAGCCGGATCCTTCATGCTCAAGGACGGCCCCTTCCTGTTGTTCTGCGAGAAGGCGCGCGCCGACCCCGACCGGCCCTACGTCGTCCTGATCGAGGAGATAAACCGGGGCGACATCTCGCGGGTCTTCGGAGAGCTATTCTTCCTGCTCGAGAAGGACAAGCGGGAAAGCCGCTACGCGGTTCGGCTCGGTTGTTCCAGGGACGACGAGCCGCCGTTCTTCATACCGCCGAACGTCTTCCTCGTCGGCACGATGAACACCGCGGACCGGTCCATAGCCGTAGTCGACTACGCGCTCAGGCGACGCTTCGCAGTAGTCCCGCTCAAGCCCGCATTCGACGGAGACGCGTTCTCCGATTTCATGACGAGCGAGAGAATGAACGCGACCGACGAGCTAACGGCCAGGATAGTCGACGCCATGGGCAGCCTCAACGACGAGATAGCGAAGGACCGCAACCTCGGAACCGGCTACCTTATCGGGCATAGCTACTTCACCGCCCTGCCGGGCGACGACAGCGAAGCCGAGCCGGACGATGACTGGTACCGATCGATACTCAAGACGCAGATCATACCTACGCTCGAGGAATACTGGTTCGATCAACCAGGCAAGGTAGAGACATGGCGCAAGAAGCTGCTCGCCTAGAGCTATCGGGCCGCGCGCTCTACTTCCTGCTCTGCTACGCGGCCGACCTATACGACCCGCGCGACGAGCTCCTTTCGGGCGAGCTCGACTCGTGCGCGCCTACCGACCTCCCGGCGCGGGCCCTGAGCCAGGCTGCCGCCACCCTGCTCCGCCGCGGCGCGAGGCGCATGTACCGCCGATCCGTATACGAAGGCCCGTCCGTACGCGGCAGGCTGGATATGAACGCTACCATGGGCCTGGACCTCGGCCGGTGCGCCCGGGCGACCTCGGTCGTCGGAGAGCTGTCACCCGACTGCCCGCCCAACCGCGTCATCAAGACCGCGCTATCCATGGTCGCCGGCTGCCCCGGCATCGATCCCAGGAATCGAGAGGGCGCGGGTACCCTGTCGCGCGCCTTCCCCGGCTCGCCGTACGCGACGATAGCCGAGGCCAGGCTCGCGCTCCGCGACGTCCGCCTTGAGCGCGGGGAGTCGGGCTACCGCCGCGCCCTGTTCTGGGCGGGCCTCATCCTACGCTCTGCCATGCCCGACGCCGGCTCCTATCGGCTCGACGACCCCTTGGACGACCGTCGCCTCCTCAACCGCGCCTTCGAGAGCCTCGTGCGCAAGGCGCTCCGCCTATCGCTCGACGGTACCGCTCGGGTGAAACGAGACCGCATGCATTGGAATCCGCGAGACGAAGCGCCTAACGGCCTCGTACCCGTCATGGAGACCGACGCGACCGTGCGCGGTCATGACCGATGCCTCGTCGTCGACGCCAAGTACTACGCCCGGGCGCTCGTCGCCGGTAGGCACGGAGCGACCCAGCTACGACCGACGCACCTCTACCAGATCGCCGCGTACCTACGGACATTGCGAAGCAGGGATACCGATCGCCGATCCTGGTCCGCCTGCCTCGCCTACGCCCGAGCGGGCGAATCCTTCGACCATCTCGTGGACCTCGGCGACTTCCGCCTCAGAGCCCTCGGCATAGACCTAGAACGGGCGCCCACGGAGATACTCCGGGAGATAGCCGGCATATGGCAGCCGATACAGTTTCAATGACCGATCTCAAAGACTACAGCTCTCACGCCCAGGCTTCTCCTCAATCGCCTTCGCCAGCCCCCTTCCCGCCGCTTCCCGCGCCACTCCTCGAGCCGAGCGAGGCACCCGGCTTTAGACACAAATCCACGCTTTGCAACAAAAAAACCGCGTTTTCGCCCTTGACGGCGGGCGCAAGGAAAACGTTACGCTTCTAGCCGGCGGCGACGAGTCCCGCGGGACCGAACGCCGCCATGGCCCGCTACCAGCACCACGCCCTGCAGTCCGGCGAGGCCCAGCTATCCACCCAGGCCAAGGATAGGAAAATGGCCGAGCTAGACGACTGGGTCTCCGACCTCCGCGCCGTCTGCGAGGTAGCCTTCTACGACAGGCGCGAAGAGCTCGAGCGCCTAGGCCCCCTGGCGCCCATCCGCCGTCGCCGCCAGGCCAGGAAACCGGCACGCGTACCCGTACCAGCGCTCTCCCCCATGCCCGTTCCCGCCCCTAGCGTCTAGCCAGCGACGTTACGAATCAATAAGCCCCCGGGTGACCGCCAACCCGGGGGCTGTTATCATTTTTTTCCTGCAGAGCCGCGAAGCCGCGGAGGAGAGGCCTGTTATGAAAGGACCACACGGAGGCACGGAGACACTAAGGAATGAAATAGAAATTAGACAGGATAGATAGGATTAGAAACAGATGAACAGGATAATAGAATTTTAAAATTCCCCATCCTGTTAATCCTCTTCCATCTTGGTAATCTTGTTTAAAACACAGAAAAGCCTTTCTAGAGTTTTTACAGGACGGACAGGTTTAAAAACAGATCAACAGGATACGAGAATGATTAAAGCATCTTCACGTTCAACGGAAACAACGCAAGAGGAATCCTAAACAGCCATGTATCGCGGGTGCCTGGAGCATGGTACGTCGGCGCGATAAGCGCCGACGTCCATGCGCAAGGCAGGACCCGCGATCCATGGTTTATGGTTCCTTCTCTTCCTTTGCGCCCCCCGTGCCTTGGCGGCTTGGCGCGAGCCACTCATTCTACTGACTACTAGCTACTTCTTGCCCATCGACTTGCCAGCGCAACACATAATACGTATGCTATTCTGAAGCCCAGCGTTTCTGAGGCGACCGAGAGGAACCATGCTGACCACGTACAGGCTCGATGCCGACGAGATGAACGAGCACATCGTCAACGCCAGACGTACAGGCACAAGCGCATAGAGATACCAGTCCAGGAAGTCGAGGACGAGACTGAGTACCTCCTACGCTCGGACGCCAATCGCGAGCACTTACTCGAATCTATCGCCCAGGCCGAACGAGGCGACACCCTTATACAGGTCTCTTCCTTTGCGCCCCAGCGACTCTGCGCGATAATATCTTAATGTATTTTTTCTCGCAAAGGCGCCAAGCCGCCAAGAAAAGACGCAAGGAAAGCGATAAGGATTTGGGATCCTTGCTCTTTCTCTTTTTACCCTCCGCGTCTCCGCGCGAGGCATAACTACAGAGTTTTTATAGGATGGACAGGATAGTATAACGCTTTCATCTAAGCCATCCGGCTCCCGGCACCCCATAACGCCAAGAACGGATATCGTTCTCTGTCTATTAAGCCTTGATTACATATTTAATTTGCTCAAACCTGGATCGCGGGTGACCGGAGCATAGGCCGTCGGCGCGATTAGCGCCGATGCCTATGCGCAGGTCAGGCCCTGCGATCCATGATTGTTACTATTTATGTATTAGGCTTCATGGTCGGGAAGAGAATGATATCCCTTATGCTGTACGCGTCGGTTAGGAACATGATGAGCCTATCTATGCCTATGCCCATGCCGCCGGTGGGGGGCATGCCCACCTCCAGGCTGGAGACGAAGTCCTCGTCCAGCATGTAGGCCTCGTCGTCGCCCAGTTCCTTCTCGCGCTCCTGCTGCCTGAAGCGGTCGAGCTGGACTATGGGGTCGTTGAGCTCGGAGTAGGCGTTGCCGAGCTCGCGGCCGTAGACGAAGCACTCGAAGCGCTCGGTCATGGACGAGTCGCCGGGCTTCTGCTTGGTCAGGGGCGAGATGTCCGTGGGATAGTCCATGATGAACGTGGGCTGGATGAGGTTCCTCTCCGCGTACTTCTCGAAGGCCGCGTTGAGGATGTCGCCCTTGGTGCAGTCCTTGAGCTTCTTCTTGAGCTCCTCGGTCAGGCCGTGCGCCGTGGCCAGCGCGCGGGCCTCCTCGTCGGTCTTGATAAGGGAGAAGTCGGGGCCGCCGTATTCCTTTACTGACTCCATCATGGTCAGGCGGCGCCAGGGCGCGGCGAACTCGAGCTCGGTGCCTTGGTAGGTCACCTTGGTGGAGCCGCAGACCTTCTGGGCCACGTAGGAGACGAGGTTCTCGCAGAGCTCCATCATGCCCTTGTAGTCGGTGTAGGCCTCGTACAGCTCTATCATGGTGAACTCGGGGTTATGGCGTACGTCTATGCCCTCGTTGCGGAAGTCCTTGCCCATCTCGTAGACGCGCTCCATGCCGCCCACGATGCAGCGCTTGAGGTACAGCTCGGTGGCTATGCGCAGGTAGAGCTGCAGGTTAAGGGCGTTGGACTTGGTGACGAAGGGACGGGCCGCCGCTCCGGAGGCAATGGTCGACAGGATGGGGGTCTCGACCTCGATATAGCCGCGGTTGTCCAGGAACTCGCGCACCGCGCGGATGATCTCCGTGCGCTTGCGGAAGGTGTCCATGACCTCGCGGTTCATGACCATGTCCAGGTAGCGGCGGCGGTAGCGCTGCTCCGGGTCCTTGAGCCCGTGGAACTTCTCGGGCAGGGGCTCCAGGGCCTTGGTCAGGAGCACCATGCGCTTGGCGTGCACGGATATCTCGCCGCGCCTTGTCTTGAAGACGAAGCCCTCCACGCCGACGATGTCCCCCAGGTCCCAGGTCTTGACGCGGGCGTAGGCCTCGTCCCCCAGGCCCTCAGCGTTGAGGTAGACCTGGACGCGGCCGTCGCGGTCCTGCAGGTCGATGAAGGCGGCCTTGCCGATGTCGCGGAAGCTCATGACGCGCCCGGCTATGGAGACGTCCTTATTCTCCAGGGCCTCGAAGCCCTGCTTTATGTCGACGGAGTGGTGCGTCTGTTTCCAGGTGACCTCGGCGAAGGGATCGCGACCCTCCGCCTGGAGCTTGGCGAGCTTCTCGCGGCGGACGAGCTGCTGCTCGGAAAGCGCCTTGCCGGCCGCTTCCTCGTCGATCCTGGCCTCGGCTCCGGTCTCTTCCTGGTTCATACGCACTCCTTCGCGGCGGGTAATGCTTCATGGCCGCGGAGGGGTATTGTATGCGGAAGATGGGATGCTTTTCAAGGATGCCCGATAGTGGAGTGGTCGGGGACTGGCAGCTCCATGCGGAAGACCACCGGATCGCGGCTGGCCAGGAAGAGGCGCCCGCCGTGGCGCTTCTCGACGATGTCGCGCGATATGGACAGCCCGAGCCCGCCTCCCCGCTCCTTGGCCTTGGTGGAGAAGAATTCCTCGAAGACGCGCTGGCGGTCGGCCTCGGGTATGGGCCGCCCGTCATTGCCTATCTCGCAGGCGACGCGCTCGCCCTCCAGCCGGCAATGGATCCAGATGCGCCCCCTGGCGCCGGTCTCCGCGACTCGGGCGCGGACAGCCTCCGACGCGTTGCGAAGTATATTGATGAGCACGCGGTCGATCTCGGAGCCTCGGGCCAGCACGCTCGGCACGTCCTCGATCTCCACGTCGACGACCGCGACGCGGGCGTAATCGCTGCGGGTCAGCTCCAGGGCGCTCTGGATGCCGCGCGCCAGGTCGTAGGGCGCCCGCGACTCCTCGGATACCCCTCGCCTCGAGTACTCGAGGAGGCTGCGGACGACGCGCTCGATGCGCCCGAGGCCGTCCTCCGCGGCCGCTACCATCTCGAAGACCTCGGAGCGCACGCGCTCGTCGTGGATGGCGCCCGCCGCGGCGTCGCGGACGGAGCGAAGCTCGGCCCAGACGTAGCCCAGGGGGTTGTTGACCTCGTGGGCTATGTCGGCGGAGAGGCGGCCTATCACGGCGAAGTGCTCCTTCTTTAATAAGTCCGCGCGGACCGAGTCCAGCTCCTCCTGCAGGCGGGCCCGTTCGCTCACGTCCACCAGGGTCAGGGCTTGGCCCCGGCCGCTTATGCGCTTGGCTCGGGCTACGATGGAGCGGCCGTCGCGTCCGAAGTGGTCGCCGGCCGAGCCGTCGGGAGAGGCGGCGGCCACGGCCAGGAGGTCGTGAACGGGCTTAAGCTCGACGATGGCCTCCGCCGGGCGCCCGAGCAGGCCGCTCGACAGGCCCAGGAGCTCCTCGGCGAAGCGGTTATAGTCGGCCAGGCGCCCGGCCGGGTCCAGGAGGATGATGCCCTCGTCCAGTTCCTCGAGGACGGCCCCGCGGGCCAGCGGTATGACGCGCGCCACGCGGTTCAGGTAGGCCCCCGCGAAGAAGCAGAGCCCTCCCAGGGCATAGCCGATGGGCGTGAAGTCCTTTCGCAGGCCCGGCACGAGGCGCGTGAGGTACGCGAGGTTGAAGAGGCCCGGGAGCAGGGTTCCGGCGACGATGGCTATCGAGCGGGTCCGGTAGCGTCCCTTGACCGTGACGTAGGAGCGCAGGACCACGAAGGCGCCCGACGCTATGAGGGCCCAGGAGTACACGGCGGTGAGCCAGAAGAACGGGCCGTACTCCGGGCGCATCGCCCATAGGCCCTCCGCCTCGACGAAGTCGACGGAACTCCAGAAGAGCCCGTGCAGGCCGGTCGTGGCTATCAGGGCGAACTGGGCGGCGGCGTAGGCCAGCAGGGCTACGCGGACCCGGGGCCCCACGTAGCGGTCGTGCCCGGTATATCGCATGCAGAACCAGGAAAAGGAGATGGGCAGGAGGAGGAAGGCCACGTACTCGAGCGTGGCGAAGACGAGCTTGGGGGCGCCGGGCTCGGCCAGTAGCTCGGCGGCGTTCGTCGCCACGAGCCAGAGCGACAGGGCCAGGAAGCGCCTGAGCGAGCGGGCGGGCGGCTCGGCCCTGAACCTACGGACGGACAGGATGGCGACGACGAGCGCGGCGGCGACGATAGGGGCGACGATCAGGTAGGCTCTATATCCCATGGTCGCTTATTGTACACCAGCGAGAGAGAGAGAGCCAAGGCGAGGCGTCCCGTCTCGGAGGCTGGCATTGAAATCAGAGCCAAATGAACCTACACTAGTGATATTCGAAACCGTTAACCCTACCAGGCGGCCCTTCGCGGCCGCGGACGGATAAGCGCATGCGAGAATCGGAAGACTCCCTCAGGCTCGTCATAGTCGACGACGAGCCCCGCGTGACGGCGGCCCTCGAGCGAGAGCTGCGCCAGGGTTTCCCGGAGGACAGGTTCTCCATCCTTGCCTTGAGCGACCCGCTCGACTACCTAGCCCTACCGGAGGGGGAGAGGGCTAACGACTTCCTGGTCGTTTCCGACCTGCGCATGCCCTCCATGAACGGAGCGGAGTTCCTGGAGAACGTCCGCAAGGCCAGCGACGACGTACGCACCGTGCTCCTGACCGCGTACTCTGACATGGACGACATAGGGCGGGCGGTATCGGCGGGTATCTGCGGCCTCATGGCCAAGCCCTGGGACAGGCGGAGCCTCTTCGGCCACGTAGAGAAGGCGCTCGTCGACTTCGGCCTGCGCCGGGAGAACGCCCGGCTCCGGGAGGAGCTGGCGAGGCAGCTAGCCACGGCGGGCGGCTTCCAGCGGGCGCTCCTGTCGTCGAGCCGCTATCCCGGGCTGAGCGTGGCCTACCGGCCGCTCGAGTCCATGGGCTGCGGGGGCGACTACTACGACGCCTTCGTACTGCCCGACGGCCGGAGCGCCTTCATCGTAGCCGACGTCTCCGGCCACGGCATCAAGCCCGCCCTCGTCACGCTCATCCTCAAGACGATCGTGCAGGGCTGCCGCTTCGTCCGGGAGGGCTCGTTCTCCTCGCCGGCGGCCTTCCTCGCGGAGCTGAACGACGACCTCTGCTCCATGCTCGCGGCCGCGCCCGATACCCTCGTCGCCCTGGCCGCGGCCTTCGCCGACCCTGCCCGGAAGAGCCTCGCCGTGGCCAACGCTGGCCTGCCCGCGGCCCTGCTCTGCTCCGGCGTCGCGGTCAAGGGCCTCTTCTCCCAGGACGGGCCGGCGCTGGGCTTCGAGCGCGGCCGCGCCTACGAGGAGCGCATCGCGCCCTACGCGGCGGGCGATCGGCTCGTACTGTATACGGACGGCTTGACCGAGGGCGTAGGCTCGGGCGAGGTGGCCGAGGCCTTCGAGGCGGCCGAGCTCATCGCCTCCGCCGGGAACGGCTCGGCCGACGATATCTGCGAGACCTTCCTGGCGATGCATCCGGGGAGAGCCTTCTCCGACGACGCGACGGTCATCGTCGCTACGCTACCGTACTAAAAAAAAGGACCGGGGCCTGCGCGCGCCCCGGTCGCTACAAGGAGGACTCTAGCTAGATAACCTGCGGCCGAAACCGTGGTTACGCGACTGGTGTCACTTCCCGAGCCACAGGTTAAGCATGGCCAGGGCGCGGTCGGCGGTCCTGAAGGTCGGTACGCCCCGGCGGGCCAGCTCGCGGGCCAAGGGATCGTAGAGAACGCCTGAGTCGACGACGGCCACCCAGGGCTTGCGGCTCTGGGCGAAAAGCTCGCCGTAGCGCGCGGCCAGCGAATCGGGCCGCGTCACGTCCTCGCCGTGCCCGGTTCCGGCGGCCAGCGTGTTCATGCGGGCCGTCAGGGGCACGATGCCCACGATGCCTACGTCCACGGCCTCGTCCGCCAGGATGAGCTCGAAGCTGTCGTAGTAGAGCGCGTCGTCGCCCATCGGGGTCACGTCCAGGGGATTGTGCGCGTCCACGATCTCGCCGATCTTGGCGGCGGCCAGGACGGCCTCGAGGCGCTCGGTGGTCGCCCGGCCGAAGTCGGCTATGGACAGCCGGCCCAGGTTGTCGGCGAAGGCCACGCACTCGAAGCCCGCGTTGGACAGGGCGCCGAGCCTCGAGCCGCCCGCGGCCTTGCCCTCGAAGGCGGCGAAGAGCGAGAGCGCGTCGTCGAAGTCGTCGAGGCTCTCGACGACCGCCGCCCCGGCCTGCGATAGGAGGGCCCGCGTGACGGGGTAGTCGCCCGCGATGCTGGCGGTGTGGCTGGCGCTAGCGGCCGCTCCGGCGGCCGTGCGGCCGGCGCGGTAGAAGACGACGCGGCGCCCGGAGGCCGCTATGCGGCGCACGGCGCGCAGGGTCTTGAGGCCGTCCATGGGCTTGAAGCCCTCGACGTAGACGGC
>CAZNNA010000094.1:1133-10957 GCA_964573825.1 uncultured Treponemataceae bacterium | reverse complement strand
AGGGGCGGCTGTATGCAGATGGCGCGCATCGCTCGGAGTATAGCGATCCGGCGCGCCTGAATTCTATAGCCCGGGAGTCCTTGACGCGTTCGCGCGTTTTGGGTATAAACATACCCGCGCGCCGCTGTAGCTCAGTTGGTAGAGCAGTGGACTGAAAATCCACGTGTCGTCAGTTCAATTCTGACCGGTGGCAAAGGCCGTTTCCCGTTCGCGGGGAACGGCCTTTTTTTCCTCGGCGCCCGGCCCTTCGGCTATCGTCGCCCCATCGCCGACCCTAGCGGCTATCCCCACGGTTCGCGCCGGTATCCCGGGCTTGCCGAGGGGGGCGCATAGCGTCTAGTATCGTAGCGCGCGGCCGAGTCCCCCGCGGGCTTCGCCGCGCGTAACGAAAGGCGGCACATGAAGGTACTGGTCATAGGCGGGGCGGGCTATATCGGTAGCCACGTCTGCCTCGAGCTCCTGGAAGCCGGCCACGAGGTGGTCGTCTACGACAACCTGTCGAGCGGCAAGGAAGAGAACCTCTTCAAGGGCGAGCGCTTCATAGAGGGCGATATCATGGACGAGGCAGGCCTCGCCGCGGCCCTGGGAGAGGGCTTCGACGGAGCGGTCCACCTGGCCGCCTTCAAGGCCGCCGGCGAGTCCATGGTCGCGCCCGAGAAGTACGCGCGCAACAACATCGCCGGTACAGTCAATATCGTTAACGCGCTGGCGGGCGCCGGCGTCAGGCGACTCGTCTTCTCGAGCTCGGCGGCCGTATACGGCGAGCCCGAGTACCTGCCGGTGGACGAGCGCCACCCGACGAGGCCCGAGAACTTCTACGGCTATACCAAGCTCGACATAGAGGGCCTCCTGGCCTGGTACGACAGGCTCAAGGGGATACGGTACGCGGCCCTCCGCTACTTCAACGCGGCGGGCTACGACGTGCGCGGCCGCGTGACGGGGCTGGAGAGCAATCCCGCCAACCTCCTGCCGGTCATCATGGAGGTGGCCGCCGGCATGCGCAAGGAGCTGCGCGTCTTCGGCGACGACTATCCCACGAAGGACGGCACGGGCGTGCGCGACTACGTGCACGTTAACGACCTGGCGCGTGCCCACGTCGCGGCCCTCGAGCGCCTGGAGCGGACGGACGAGAGCCTCGTCGTCAACCTGGGCTCGGAGGAAGGCCTGTCGGTGCTCGAGATACTGGAGTCGGCCAGGCGCCTCACCGGAAAGCCCATACCGGCTTCCATCGAGGGCCGGCGAGCCGGCGACCCGGCCAGGCTCGTAGCCAGCTCGGCCAAGGCCGCCGAGCTCCTGGGCTGGAAGGCCCGCTACTCGGACGTGGGCAGCCTCGTGGAGTCGAGCTGGAACGCGTATAAGCGCCATATCAAGGCATAGGTAAGAGGAGTACGCTATGAGCGACATAAGCACGGCGCTAGGGTACCTGGACCGCTGCGAGGCCGGCGTCATCGAGCTCGAGGGGCTCCTCACGGCCATACCGGCCATCGCCCCCGAGACGGGCGGAGACGGCGAGTGGAAGAAGGCCGAGGCCCTGGAGGCCTGGCTGCGCGCCCGCGGCCTGTCCGATATCGAGCGCCACGACGCGCCCGACCCGCGGGTGAGCGCCGGCAAGCGGCCCAACCTCGTCGTCACGCTCAAGGGGCGCAAGCCGGGCAAGCGCCTCTGGATCATGGCCCACACCGACGTGGTCCCGGAGGGCGAGCGCGCGCTCTGGGATAGCGATCCCTTCGCCGCCGTCGTCAAGGACGGTAGGATCTACGGCCGCGGCGTCGAGGATAACCAGCAGGGCCTCGTCTCGAGCGTCTTCGCGGCCCTGTCGCTGGCCGAGCAGGGCCTGGCTCCCGAGCGCGACGTCAAGCTGCTCTTCGTGGCCGACGAGGAGGTGGGCTCTGAATACGGCATACGGTGGCTGCTCGACAACCGTAGCCTCTTCGCCCCCGACGACCTCATCGTGGTACCCGACTCCGGCTCGGCGGACGGCTCGGAGATAGAGGTGGCCGAGAAGAACATCTGCTGGCTCAAGGTGGCGACCAAGGGGCGCCAGTGCCACGCCTCGAGGCCGGACGACGGCGCCAACGCCTTCCTGGCCAATTGCGACCTGGCGCTCAGGCTCAACGCCATGGAACGCGAGGTCTTCAACGCCACCGACGGCATCTTCGTGCCCGACAGGACGACGATCACGCCGACCAAGAAAGACGCCAACGTCCCTAATATCAATACGGTACCGGCCGATGATGCCTTCTACGTGGACATGCGCATCCTGCCTCGCTACACTGTCGACGAGGTGCTCGCCGAGGCCGCGCGCCGGGCCGGTGAGGTCGAGGCGCGCTACGGCGTCAAGGTTAGCCTGGAGCCGGTGCAGCGCGGCGATAGTCCCCCGACGCCCGTCGACGCGCCCGTCGTCATCCTGCTCAAGGCCGCCATCCAGGCTACCTACGGCGTCGAAGGGCGTGCCATAGGCGTAGGCGGCGGTACCGTCGCGGCCCACCTGCGCAAGGCGGGCCTACCCTGCGTCGTCTGGAGCCGGCAGGACGAGACCATGCACGGGCCTAACGAGTATACGCGTATATCCAATATCATAGGCGACGCCAAGGTCTTCGCGCGGCTCATGCTCGCTAGCAGGTAGCTCGCGCGGAGGCGCGTTGCCGGGCGGGCGGCTCGCTAGGGCGCGTCCAGGACCAGTACCACGCGGCCCCGCCTGACGAGCTCCCGGTTGGCCTCGGAGCCGAGGATGCGCCTGGCGTCCTCGGCGCTGACTATCACGTCGGTGCGCCTGGATCCGAAGACCTGGGTGGCTATGATGCGTAGGGGGTCTCCGCCGGCGCGGGCCGCTACGGCTATCGCCTCGAGGCTCGAGGCGTAGGCCAGCGGTCCCCAGGCCCTGAGCGCCTCCGGGGAGGCCAGGTTGCGGTCAAGGATGGCTCGCATGGACTCGTCGTAGATACGGGGAAAGAGGCATGGCTCTAGCGGCGCGTCGCGATGCTCGCCCCTGACGGGTAGCCGGCCCTTGACGTATATCACTATGCCCGAATAGGCCCGCGTGGGCGCGTAGCGGTCGGGAGCGGCCATGTCCAGGGGCTCGCTGTGCCGTACGTACAGCGACGTCAGGTCGGACAGGCGCCATTCGTAGGCCGCCTCGAGGCGCGTGAGCTCGCGGTTGAGCGCCATGCGCTCCTTGCTGCCCGACTCCAGGAAGCGCTCGAAGGCCGCCGCGTCCAGGCTGCCGTCGAGGAGCGTATCGTCGACGCTCCTGTACGAATCGACGGTGATGCCCAGCGCTAGCCCGCGGACGATATCGGGCAGGGCCCCGGCGAGGAGGCTCTCGGCCTCGTAGCGGCCGGAGGGCAGGCGTACGCCGGCCTTGGCCAGGTCGAGGCTCGCCTCGACGCGAATGGCGCCGAGTACCCAGTCGACGGAACCGCTGGAGGCGATAGCGCCCTCGGGGAGCACGGCGGCGTAGGAAGCCGACGGCGCCGGGTAGGCTCCCTGGCGCGGGTCGGCCATGGCCGGGGATAGGGCGGCTCCCATCGCGGCGAGCGTCAGCAGGCCGCGGCGAGCGGCGCCGAGGACTGCGCGGCTCCGTGGCGGGCGATAGGCTTCCGAAGGTTCCATCACTCTACTATCGGCACGAGGAGGCTCGTACCTTCGCGCAAGACGCTCTCCAGCCGAAGGCCGTTACGCTCGGCGAGTACCTCGGGCTGGACGCCGTAGCGTAGCGATATTGACCAGAGCGTGTCGCCCTTGGCTACCGCGTGGCGTCCCGTGAAGGAGAGCGTCTCTCCGGTATCCCGCTCGGCCTTATAGGGAGCCGCGTCCTTGAAGGCGGGTATGGCCAGGCGCTGGCCTATGCGTATGCGGTCCGGGTCGAGGCCCGGGTTCATGCGGCTGATCATCGATACCGGCACGGCGTAGTGCTTGGCCAGGGCGGAGACCGTATCGCCCGAGCCCACGGTGTGGAGGTAGACGTTCATGAGGCGTTCCCGCGATTCTAGGGCCAGGCTGACCGCCGCGGCGCTCGAGGCCGGCACCTTGAGCGCGTAGGCGCCGTCCGGGGGGGTTACGCCGTAGCGAAGCTCCGGGTTACCCAGCCTGAGGGTCTCGGCGGATACGCCCGCGGCCGCCGCGAGCATGCCGATGTCGACGGGTCGGCCTATCGATACGCGTACCCAGTCCACCGAGGGCGTCCACGAGGCTGCGAGCCCGTTTCGCCCGCCGTGCATGGCCACCGCCACGACCGCCAGGAACTTAGGCACGTACGACGCGGTCTCCTTGGGAAGCTTGCCCGCGGCGCGGAGTTCCCAGTAGTCCCGGGAGCCCCCGGCCTTGATGGCGCGGTCCATGGCGCCGGCGCCGCAGTTGTAGGCGGCCAGGGCCAGGTTCCAGTCGCCGAAGCGGTCGTAGTTGTCGCGTAGCTTGCGGAGGGCTCCGTCGGTCGATTTCATGAAGTCGCGCCGCTCGTCCACCCAGTCGTCTATGCGCATGCCGTAGCCGCCCACGCTGTTACGCATGAACTGCCACAGCCCCATGGCGCCCGACTTGCTGACCGCCTTGGTCGAGTACTCCGACTCGATGAAGGGCAGGAAGAAGAGCTCCTCGGGCAGCCCGTAGTAGCGGATGCGCTCGTGGATGTACGAGGCGAAGGGCCGGGAACGCTCGTAGACGGCCTCGAGCCAAGCCTTGCCGCCCTTGCTCCGGTAGGCGGCGACGAAGCGCTCGAACTGGGCGTCCCCGCGGGGCAGGGCCAGCGCGTGGCGCTCCGGTCCCGCGTGGTGCTCGGCCCTCGGAGCCTCGGCGCGGGAGAGCCGCTGCGGCCTGAGCCCCGCGCCAGGCTCCCGTGAGACTTCGCCTTCGAGCGCCGTCGCCGTGTCGCCCGAGGCGGATGCGGATGTTGATGCGGAGGCGGAGGCGAGCGGGGTTCCGCCGAGGGCCGCGAGGCTCGCCCGCGGCGCGAGGGCTCCCAGGCCCAGGATGGCCGCGATGGGCGCGAGGCGGGAGGGCCTCACTGTATCTTCTCCCCGAAGTATATGCCGGCCCACTCCCAGCGGCCGTGGACCTCCGGATCGGCGGGAAAGTTGACCTTGCGGAAGTAGAGGTACCAGACCGATATTCGCTCGGTCCAACCCGACGTACGCAGGAACGCCTCCCGCGAGTTGGAGCTAGGATCGAGGGCCGGAGCCCTGTGTATGCGCGTCCCGGAGGTGAAGGCGCTGAAGTCGAAGAGCACCTGGCTGTTACCGTCGGACTTGTCCTGGTACCAGTCCATGGCGAAGAAGCCGACCTTGGCCCTGATACGGGCGAGAGCGCGGGCGTTGTTCGTGGCCATGGCGCCAGAGACGGCCGTGAGGAGCTCGTCCAGGGTCTCGTAGGTCCAATCCTTGCGTATCGTGGCCAGGTCGATGAACTGCTGGGCGTACTGGATGGCGTCCGGTCGCCCGGGTATCTCCTTGGCGTAGGCGGGAAGGAAGCGGCGATAGGCGTCGAGCGTCGCGTCCCAGTCGCCCATGGCCTCGTAGTCGTTGCCGAGCAGGAAGAATTCTGTTCCCATATCTATCATATCGGGAAACCGCGTTATCAGCTCGCGCCTATATTCTATGCGCTTGGCGGGATCGGCCGATAGGGCTATGAGCCGCTTGAGGCATGCCTGGTGTATCGATTCCCCGCCGATGACCAGGTCGCCGTAGTTCTTGAGTATCCTGTCGTAGTAGAGGCGGGAAACGGCGTCCGCCCCGCTCCTCGAGTACGCCCAGGCTATCGTCAGCAGGTAGCTCGCGTTGAAATGGCCGTCCGGGTCGTCGGCCACGATCCCCGACATGAAATTCACCAGCCGGGGATAGTCTTCGATATCGGAGAGCATGCGGGCTATCTTCTGGATGACGGCGTAGCGCTCGTCGCGGTCGAGCGAGCCCTCGTCGAGGAGCTCGAAGAGCTCGGACATCTGGGCGCCGTTCGCGCCGGGCGCCTCGATGAAGTAATCGCGGGGGGACGAGCAGGACAGGAATACGGCGCACGCCGCGACCGCGAGGGAGGCTCGGGAAAAACGGACCATGCCGGACTATAGCACGCGCTAATAACCGTTGGCAAGAAACGCGATTTATAGGTACACTAGAGAGTAAGGAGCCCCGAGCATGGACCGGCGCAAACTCTTCACGTACCATCTCCTCTTCGCCTTAGCCATACTGCTGGTCACGATCGGGGCCGGCCTGCTCGTCGTCACTACGGGCATGGCCCGCGGGCCGAGCGTGGCCAGGCCCCTCGCGGTCTTCGTGGCCACGGCCATCCTGACTTATGTAGCCGTGCTGGCCCGCTGGAGGGCCAAGATAGTCTTCCTGGGGCTCCTGGCCGCCTCCATAGCCGCCATACGCTTCGTGGGCGAGGTGCTCGGGCTCTCCGCCGTCGACTATTGGCCGCTCTACGCGATAGCGGCCGGCGCGTGCATCGTCCCTGCCAACCTAGCGCTCCGGCGTAGGATCAAGCCGAGCACCGTCGTCGTCTCCAGCGCCTTCGTGTTCCTCGGGCTCTTCTTCTCCATCTTCTCCTTCGGGTTCAGCTCCATGAGCTTCAGGGTCTTCCTGGGCCGTTGGTGGCCGGCCCTGTTCATCGCCTCGGGCCTCGTCCTCCTCCTCCTGTGGCTCCTCATGCGGCTCGTCTCCAAGGACCAGGAGCAGCGCTCGCGCCACGAGGTCCCCCCGAGGGAACGATGAGCCGGGGACGCCCCTATCCGGGGCGGTACGGAAGCCGGGCTCCCGGCGCGCTCCTCTCCGCCTCGCTCGTATCGATAGCCCTTCTCCTAGGCTCCTGCGCAGGCGACCCCGAGCCCCGACCCGGCACGGCCCTCTCCGCCGGCCCGGAGCTGTCGGCGCCGCTCAGGGAGCGTTCGGCCATAGAGGCCGCCATCGCGATGGGCGGCCCCGCCTCCCTGGAAGAAGCCATGGCGCGGGCGCAGGCGAGTTCCGTCCTGTCGCCGGTCGACGCCGCCTCCTTCGCCTGGGTGGCCTACGAGACGGCCAGGCTCGCCTATCCCGAGCTATCGGCTGACCTACCGCCCAACTCGCTTACCGCCCCCGATACTCCCCTCGTCAGGGCCTTCATCGATGCCCGGAACGGCAAGATCACCGTTCCCGGCGCCGACGCTACGCCGCTCCAGGAGCTGCTGCCCGCCCTGGTCATCTTCAGGCTCAAGACGCCGGCTGCCTCGGGCGCCGCGCTGAGCGCCATAGAGCGCTTCAACCGCTTCGGTATCCCGTCGGCGCTCGCGGACCTCACGCGCGGCCTCGCCCTGGAACGTTCTGGTGACGTCGGCGCCGCCCTGGCCGCGTTCACGCGGGCGGAGGAGCTGGCCAGGGACTGCTATCCCGCTACCGTCGGCCGGGCCCGGACCCTGGTAGCCCTGGCTCGGGGCGTCGAGGCGCTCGCGGCCCTCGAGGGCCTCGAGGCGCCCATAGCGAGCGGGGCGGCCGTTCGCCGCGTCCGCGCCCAGGCGCTCTACCAGGCCGGGCGCTGGGACGAGGCCTGGCCGCTCGTGACGGCCGTGCTCCTGGCCGACCCACTGGACTCCCGCTTCGCGCTCATCCGCGCCCATCTCCTCGTGGAGCGCGGCGAGTACCGCCAGGCCGCGCCACTGCTCGACGCCTACGCGAACATCGATCCCAATAATCGCCTCTACATACTGCTCAGGGCTCGGAGCTCGCTCGAGAGCGCCAAGGACCGCAAGGCGGCGGCGGCGGCGCTACGCGTCGGCATGGAACGCTATCCTGGAGACGCCGAGCTCATGGCCTACGCGGCCGAGGTGCTCTGGGGCGGCGGAGACGCCGATAAGGCCGAGGCCGTGGCCATGGCCCGCCGCGTCGTGGCCGCCGCGCCCGGCGATCATCGGGCCCTTCGCGTCCTCCTGTCGGCGGCCCTGGCCTCGGGCGATTACGGCGAGGCCGCGAGCGTGGCGGACGCCATCCTGGCCGCCGGCGCGTCGTTCCCCGATAGCGATGCCATCCATAAGGCGTATAAGGGCGCCGGGCGGATCGGCGACGCGGCCGCCGTAGCCAAGGCTTGGCTGGCCCGCGAGCCCACGTCGGAAGCGGCCGCGCTCGCCTGGGCCGACTCGCTCGTGGCCCGGGGCGATCGCGCGGCGGCCTCCGAGCTGATAGCGCGGCTCCTAGCGGCCAAGGGCAGCCCCGCCTACCGCTCGTCGCTCTATTGGCTCCAGTCGCGCATCCAGCCGAACGAGGACGCCGCCCTCTCGTCGCTCCGCTCGGCCCTGGTCGAGAACGGCATGAACCTCGAGGCTCTCATCGCCATGTCCGATATCTACGTGAGGCGCGCCGATTACCAGAAGGCCCGCTTCTACCTCAAGCAGGCCATTTCCATTGCGCCAGCGCGCCAGGATATAGCGGCCAGGCGGGCCGAGCTCATCCAGCTCGGCGTGGCCATACCCTGAACCCCTCCTGCCTGGGCCCCTGGCTCGATTCCCTGTACGAACGCTACAACGATCCGGGCTGGCTCAGGCCCGATCCCCTGGCCGTGGCGCTCGGCTACGCGCGGCCCCGCGACCTGGAGCTGGCCGGACTCGCCTGCGCGGCCCTCGCGCTCGGCAACGCCGCCCTCATAGAGCGAGCCGCCCGGGCTGCCCTCGAGCCCTTCGGCCCGGCCCCCTCCGAGGCCCTCGCGACCATGGACGAGCGCGACGCGCGGGCCCTGCTCGGCGGCTTCCGCTACCGGTTCTTCTCCGGCGACGACGTGGCCGCCCTCCTCCGGGCCGCGAGCGGGCTGCAGCAGCGCGAAGGCAGCCTCGAGGCCGCCTTCATGGATTGCGCGGACGGCCCGGGCCCGGCTGCCGCGGACTACGCCGGCGCCCTGTCGCGCTTCATACGGGCCCTCGGTGACGCCGCTCCCCGGCCCTGGCCTCCCAACCTGCTGCCCGACCCCGCCAGAGGCTCGGCCTCCAAGCGCAGCTTCCTCTACCTCCGCTGGATGGTCAGGCGCGACGCCGTCGATCCCGGGCCCTGGACCACGGCGTCGCCGGCTCGACTCGTCGTACCCATGGATACCCACATGGCCGCCGCCTGCAGGCGCCTAGGCCTGGTAACCCGCCGATCTACCGACCTCAAGGCCGCCATCGAGGCCACCGTGGCCTTCAGGCGCCTCCGGCCCGACGATCCCGTGCGCTACGACTTCTGCCTGACCCGCCCCGGCATACGCCCGGACCTGGACCCCGACCTGTGCTTCGGCGACGCGCCCGGCCTCAGGTCGGGATAAGGAGCGACTCGAAGAACCTGAGCGGGCCCTCGAGTCCGCGTTCGAGGGCCGCGCGGTCTATGGGATCGTCGGGCTGGAGCAAGAAATTCTGGAAGGCCCATTCCGAGCGGAACGAGTTGAAAACGACCGAGAGCGACTTGGCGTCGCAGTCCCGAAGCCTTCCTTCGTTCATCTCCGTTCGGAAGATGCCTTCGAGGATACCGTTAGCGCGTTCAACGTACTCGCTCTTGTAGTAGGCACGCAGCGACTCGTCTCGAAGCATCTCCGCGTATATGATGCGCATGACCCTCGAGAGAAATGGATCGCCGAGCATGACCGATATGGGCGCGAGCAGGAGCTGGCGGAATATCGAGCCATGCTCAGGCTTTAGCTCGGGGAGGGGCGAGAACACCTCTCTCTCGGTGTAGGCGAGTATGGCGGCCAGCACGGCGTCCTTGCTTGGGAAATGCCTGTAGACGGCGCTCTCGGTGAGTCCGACGGCTACGGCGAGCTCTCTCATCGACGTACGATCATAGCCCCGCCTCGAGAAGAGATCGACGGCCGCCTCGAGAATCCTATCCCTGGTAGGCTTCTCG
>CAZNNA010000094.1:0-1122 GCA_964573825.1 uncultured Treponemataceae bacterium | reverse complement strand
AAGCAGAAAGGCACCCGCGGAGGCCGCCCGAGCCTCGCCGCCTTTCGCTCGCCGCTCATTATCGCTCCCTACTTGCCGCCCTCATACCGAGACTCCTCCCACCCGTAGACCGGCCAGCGCCCGAGCCGTCAGGTGGGCCAGGTCTCTTTCGTTAACGCGATAGGCGCTCGTGTCATTTCGCGTCGGTTCAGGGGTCGGAGCGAGGAGGTCTGCGATATGCATGTCGACGAGGGCGAGCGGGCGCCTGCCGAGGCGGCGTCCTAGGTCGGCCGCGAGCCCGCGATTGGATCCCGGGCCATCGGCCCCACCGCTGATGGATACGAAGGCGTAGTCGCGTCCTCGCGCGGCCTTGAAGGCTGAGCGAAGAGGGCTCGCCGCCCTTCCCATCCAAACCGGCGCCACGAAGATGACGGTATCGCTAGCTTCGATCGCCTCGAGGGGAATCGTAACGCGTGGCGTGCGTCCGAGGAGCATATCGAAAGCGGTCTTCGCGATGGAACGAGGATTCGCTTCGACGACACGCTCGTGCCGCGCGTTGTAGGCTTTAGCGAGAGAGTCGGCTAGGAGGTCGTTGTTGCCCGTGAGCGAATACGAGACGATGAGAATCCCCATGGAACTTCCTTTCTGCGATGGTTAGCGGCCATGCGCCCTCCAGCCATCCGGACAAGCTTCGAACTGAACGCTTGCCTTGCATAATAAGTAAACGTGCACATACATATGGTATTGCGAAGTCACCCTCACGTCAAGCTGTCATAGCCGCTTTCATTGACACGCGTTACGCCCACGTGCTAGTATCCGACCCCGACGGGCGAACGTCGCCCACGGTTCCCGCCGTTGCGACGCAGAGCCATAGATTCCTTGGTCGGGCAATAGCGCAGATGGTTAGCGTACGAGTCTGGGGGACTCGGGGTCCCCGGTTCGAATCCGGGTTGCCCGACCAAGGAATCTTACTCGCCAGAAAGGCGGCCGCTCATAAGAGCGGCCGTTTTTTTGCGCCTGATGCTGCGAAGCCGGCAACGAGGATTCGAACCGAGTCGCCGCTCGATGCGCGCGCGAGCCGGCGAGCGCGCGTAGCGACGGTGCGCCACGGATGGCGCACCGAGGCGACGAGGCGGCCTAGAG
>CAZNNA010000093.1:4291-11009 GCA_964573825.1 uncultured Treponemataceae bacterium | reverse complement strand
GCCTCGCGGCGCTCGCCGAGCGGAAGGTCCTCCCCGCGTCCCTGGCCGCCGCCATGGCCGATATGCCCGAGCCCGCCCAGCCTCCGGCCGCCCCCGAGCCAGGGTCGAACGGCCACGCCGGCCCCGTCCTCGGCGGCGGCACCGACTACTTCGTACGCAACCCCGATCCGGAGCCGGGACTAGAGCCTGCCTTCATGGCTCGCGGCCCCGAGGCTAGGCTCATTCGCGAGCGAACCGTCTCCGGTAAGCCTATGATATCCCTAGGGCCGGGCGTCAACGCCACCGACTTCTTCACCTCGCCCCTGGTCCGCGCGGCCGCGCCCGGCATCGAGCGCTACGAGACCGCTGTGGCCTCGCCTCCCATCCGCAACCGGGCGACCCTGGCTGGCAACATCGTCAACGCCTCGCCCATAGCCGACATGACGGCCATGCTCCTGGCCCTGGGATCCGTGCTCGAGCTATCGGGCTCGGGAGGCTCCAGGTCCGTAGCCCTGGAGTCCTTCTTCGTGGGATACAAGAAGCTCGACCTGCGCCCGGGCGAGCGCGTCACGGAGATACGCCTCGAGGCCGGCTGGGATCGTTTCGCCTTCGAGAAGGCCAGCAAGCGGGAACGCCTCGATATTGCGACGGTCAATGCCGCCGTGGCCGTACGGATGGCCCCTGACGGCACGATAGCCCAGGCGCGCTGCTCCGCCGGCGGCGTGGCCGCCACGCCGCTCAGGCTTACCGAGGCGGAGGCCGTACTCGTAGGCAGGCGGCCGAGCGTGGAGCTGGCCCGCGCCCTAGGCACGGCCTACGCCGGCTCGGGCAGTCCTATGAGCGACGTCCGCGGCTCGTCCGCCTACCGCAAGCGCCTCCTCGAGAGGCTCGCCTGGGCCGCCATGACGCGGCTCTGGCCCGAACTCAGGCTCGAGGAGGAGCTCCTGGCATGAACGAGATCACGCGCAAGCGAAACCCGGACTCGGTCCTGAACGTCCTCGGCAAGACCGTGTACCTCGACGACGCGCCCGAGGCGTCCAACATGCTCCACGCGGCCATAGTCGCCTCTCCGAGCGCCCACGGTCGCTTCTCGGGGCTCGACGCGTCGGCAGCCCTCGCCTACGCGCCCGGCGTCCACGTCCTTACGGCGGCCGACGTACCGGGCCAGAACGAGCTATCCACCTCGATTCCCGACGAGCCCATGCTCGCGACGGGAGAGTGGCACTTCAAGGGCGAGGTCCTGGCCCTGGTCCTGGCGCCGTCCCGCTCCCTGGCCCGCCGGGCCGCCGCCCACGTCAGGATCCTGGGCCGGGAGGACCTACCGGCCATAGTCGACCCGCGAGAGGCCTTCAAGGCCGGCAAGCTGATGTTCGGGCCGCGGACCATGAGCTCGGGCGACGTCAAGGCAGCCTTCGCCTCCTGCGACGTCATCGTAGAGGGCCGGGCCGACTCTGGCGGCCAGGAGCACGTGTACCTCGAGACCCAGGGCGCCATAGCCTACCCCGACGACGCAGGCGGCGTGCGGGTCCTCTCCTGCACCCAGAGCCCCTCGGGCGTACAGGCCATCGTGGCCCGCGTGCTCGGGCTTCCCATGCACCTCGTGGAGATAGAGGCGCGCCGCCTGGGCGGCGCCTTCGGCGGCAAGGAGGACCAAGCTTCCGGCTGGGCAGCCCTCGCGGCCCTCGGCGCGGTGAAGACCGGCCGCCCCGTCAAGCTCTACCTCAACCGCAGGGACGACATGACGAGCACGGGCAAGCGCCACCCCTACTCCTCCGACTACCGCATGGGACTCAAGAAAGACGGCACCATCGTCGCCCTGGAGGCCACCTACTACCAGAATTCCGGAGCCTCGGCGGACCTGTCGCCGGCCATCATTCCGCGCACGCTCTTCCACGCCGCAGGCGCCTACCGCATACCTAACGTACGAGCCACGGGCTACATGTGCCGCACGAACCTCGTGCCCTTCACGGCCTTCAGGGGCTTCGGGGGGCCTCAGGGCTTCTTCGTCATCGAGAGCGCCATAGCCAAGGCGGCCGAGGCCCTCGGGCTGGATCGGGCGGAGATCCAGGGCAAGAATCTCCTGTCAGAGGGCGACGAGAGTCACTACGGCATGCGCTTCGAGGACGTACGGGCCAAGGAGACCTTCGAGCGCTGCCTGGCCAAGGCCCGCTACGCCGAGCTCCGAGCCGAGATCCGGGCGCATAACGAGTCTGGGCGCGCGACCAAGCGCGGCGCCGCCGTCATGCCCGTCTGCTTCGGCATCAGCTTCACGAAGATCATGCTCAACCAGGGCGGGGCCCTCGTCCACGTCTACAACGACGGCTCGGTTTCGGTATCCACGGGCGCAATAGAGATGGGCCAGGGCGTGGGCCGCAAGATAGCCAGGATAGCGGCCAAGGCGCTCGGCGCATCGCTCGAGTCGATGCGCATCGAGAGCACGCGAACCTCGACGGTGGCCAACACCGTGGCGACCGCGGCCAGCACCGGCGCCGACATAAACGGCATGGCGGCCCAGATGGCCTGCATGGCCCTGAACGAGCGCCTGCGCGGCGTCGCGGCCGAGCGCCTGGGCGTGTCGCCTCAGTCGGTGCGCATCGAGGACGGCCGCGTGTACGTCGACGCGGGAGGAGACGCGGGACTCTCCTTCGCGCAGCTGGTGGCAGCGGCCTACGAGCGCCGCGTCGACCTCTCGGCCCACGCCTTCTACGCGACCCCCGGCCTCCATTACGACCTCAAGGCGGAGAAGGGCCATCCCTTCCTGTACCACGTCTACGGCTGCGCCGTGGTCACCGCCACCGTGGACGCCCTGCGCGGCGCCTACAGCCTCGACGACGCCTACATAGTCCATGACATAGCGGAGTCAATCGATCCTATCATCGACCTGGGCCAGGTCGAGGGCGCCCTGGCCCAGGGCCTTGGCTGGGCCTGCCTCGAGGAGCTTAAGTTCGACGAGGCCGGCCGGCTCCTGGCCGACACCCTGTCCACCTACAAGCTTCCCGACGCCCACTTCATGCCCGAGACCCACGTCGAGTTCATGACCAAGCCCAACTCCAAGGCCGTGGCCAACTCCAAGGCGGTGGGCGAGCCGCCCCTGATGTACGGCATAGCCGGCTACTTCGCCGTGCTCGACGCCCTCAAGGCCGCCCGCCCCGGAGAACCGGGATTCTACGACCTACCCATGACGCCCGAGAAGGCCCTCCTCTTCCTAGCGGGCGAGCTACCGGAAGGAGCGCCACGATGATAGTATCGGGAAATGCCTCAAGCGACGCCTCGGCGATCGCTTCGGCCAGCGCGGGAATGCTCTTCAAGGGCGGCCTCGTGGCGCTGCCGGGCGAGGACGAGCTCAGGCGCCTGGACCTGCGCGTACGCGGCGAGACCATAGCGGAGATAGGCCCCGCCCTCGAGGCGCTCGAAGGCGAGGAGACGCTGGACGCCTCAGGCCTCGAGCTCTATCCCGGCGCCATTGACCCGCACGTCCACTTCGACGAGCCCGGCTTCACCCACCGCGAGGACTTCTTCCACGGTAGCTCCGCCGCCGCCCGGGGCGGCGTCACGACGGTCATAGACATGCCCTGTACGAGCCTGCCGCCGGTGACGAGCGCCGCCAACCTACGGCAGAAGCTCGCGGCCATGGGCCGGCACAGCGTCATCGACTATGCCCTCTACGGCGGCGTCTCCGGCCATCGCCTGGAGGAGGCCCTCGAGCGGGACATGGAGGAGCTGGCCCCGGACGTGGTGGGCTTTAAATGCTACTTCGTTTCGGGCATGGACACCTTCACCGCCGTAGACCACTACGGCTTCGGCCTCGCGGTGGCCAAGGCCGCCGCGCTCGGCCGCCCCCTCCTCCTCCATTCCGAGGACGCGGGCGTCGTGCTCCCGGCCACGGCCGCGATGAAGGCCCGCTCCGGAGCCGAGGGCCGTTCGCCGAGCTGGGACGACTACGTCGACTCGCGCCCCGAGAGCGCCGAGACGGTAGCGGTGGCCGCCGCCATAGCCTTGGCACGCGGCCGCGAAGGCACGCTGCACATCGTACACGTCGGCACGGCGGAGGCGGCCGAGGCCATAGCGGCGGCCGGGGCTAGCTGCGAGACCTGCCCGCACTACCTGGCCTTTAGCCGCGATGACTTCGAGGCCAAGGGCGCCGCGCTCAAGACGGCGCCGCCCGTGAAGGCCGTCGGCCAGGCCGAGCGGCTCTGGCGCCTCCTGGCCGACGGGTCCATTTCCTTCGTCGCGAGCGACCACGCGCCGGCGCCGGACGCGGAGAAGCGCACGGGCTCGGTCTGGACCGACTACGGCGGCATACCCGGCACGGGCACGCTCTTCCCCTACCTCTACGCCCATGGCTACAAGGCCGGCAGGCTCGGGCTCCGCGCCTTCCTTCGCGCCGGTTCCGGGGCCGCGGCGGCTCGCTACGGCCTCTCGGGCCGCAAGGGCGCCCTGGCCGTGGGGATGGACGCGGACATAGCCGTCGTCGATCCTCGCGGGCGCTACCGGGTCAGGGGCTCGGAACTACTGAGTAAAGGTAATATCACGCCTTTCGAGGGCATGGACCTCGAGGGCTCGATACGCCTCACGCTGGTGCGCGGGCGGAGGGTCTGGGACGCCTCGCGCGCCGAGCGCGAGGGCGCGAGCGCCGCCGGCATAGTCGTCCAGGCCGGCTACGGAAAACAACTTCGATGGGGGTACCGGTGACCAAGATCATGAAGGCTATGCCCATGCGCGAGCTCATGGCGCGCGTGGTGGGCGAATGGACGGCGCGCGACTGCGCCTACGACATACCGGGCGCGCTCACGCGACGGGCCCTGGAACTAGAGGCTCGCTCGCCGGGCTTCCGCGTCAACGAGGCGACTATCGGCCTGCCCGTCGGCCCGGCCGCGGGACCGCATACCCAGATAGCGCCCAATATCGTTGCGGCCTGGCTAGCCGGGTCCCGAGTCTTCGAGCTCAAGACCGTGCAGGAGAACGACAGGCTCGACATAGCCAAGCCCTGCATAGACGCCCTGGACGAGGGCCACAACGTCGAGTGGTCGACCGAGCTGCTACTCGAGGAAGCCAGGGCCGAGTACCTGCGGGCCTGGATAGCAGTGCACGTACTACGCGCGGCCCTGTCCGAGAAGGCCGGAGGCCTCATGTTCAACATGTCGGTCGGCTACACCCTGGACGGCATCAAGGGCGCTCGCGTCGACGCCTTCATCGAGGGCATGCGCAGCCCCGCCGGGACGCCCATATGGGAGGAGGCGCTCGCCGAGGCCACGGTAGCGGTGGACGCGCCCGCCTTCGAGCGAGCCTTCGGCGCCTCCGGGGCCGCGCGTGCCCGGGCCGCGGTCCGCTCCATGCCGACGAGCCCGGTACACTCGGTAACCCTATCGACCATGCACGGCTGCCCTCCCGCGGAGATAGAGCGTATAGGCGCCTACTTAATAGAAGAAAAGGGCTTCGATACCTACGTTAAGCTCAACCCGACCCTCCTAGGCTACGACAGGGTACGGGCCATCCTGGACGAGACGGGCTGGCGGCGCGTTGTCGTCACGCGACCGACCTTCGAGCATGACCTACAGTTCGACGCGGCCTTAAGGCTAGTGGGTTCGCTCCGAACCAAGGCCGCCGCCAAGGGCGTGGCCTTCGGAGTCAAGCTCTCTAACACCCTGGCCAACGTCAACGACGGCAGGCGCATGCCCGGCGGCGAGCGCTACATGTCCGGCCGCGCGCTCTTCCCCATAACTACTCGCCTAGCGGCAGAGCTGTCCAAGGCCATGCCCGAGCCCCCGGCCTTCTCGTACTGCGGCGGCGCCAGCGCGCATAACGCCTACGACTGCCTGCGCGCGGGCCTCGGGCCCCTCACGGTAGCCACCGACATACTCAAGCCGGGCGGCTACCAGCGCCTGGAGCCCATGGCCCGCGAGGCCGTACGCGCGCTCGAAGCCGGAGTACCGGCCAAGCCCGAGCCCGCCCGCCTCGAGGCCCTGGCCGCGGCTGCCCTGGCCGACCCGGTCTACCGAGGCGACTACAAGAAGGGCGAGGCCCGCATCCGGAAGAGCCTACCCTTGACCGACTGCTTCGCAGCCCCCTGCGTCGAGGCCTGCCCCGCCGGCCAGAAACCGCCGGCCTACATGAAGGCGCTAGCGGCGGGCGACGCCAAGAAGGCCCTGTCCATCATCCTGGCCGACAATCCCCTGCCGCGCGTCACGGGAGTGCTCTGCGACCACCAGTGCATGTACGCCTGCTCCCGCGTCGACTACGAGGGCCCCGTGGAGATAAGGGCCATGAAGCTGGCCTGCGCCCGCGCCGCGGAGCTAGCGCCGACTAAGAAGCCGGCGATCGCGGGCAAGGGCAAGGCCGCCGTCTTCGGCGCCGGCCCCGCCGGGCTCGCCTGCGCCCACTACCTGGCGCTCGAGGGCTACCCGGTCACCGTCTTCGATACGGCCCCAGGCCCGGGCGGCGTACCCGCCCACGTCATCCCGGCCTTCCGCATCTCCGCGAAGGACATAGCCGCCGACGTTGCTCGCATAGAGGCTTTAGGCGCGGAGTTCCGCTTCGGGCACTCAGGCGCCATCGACAGGCAGGCCCTCTCGGCCCAGGGCTACGCGGCCGTCGTCGTAGCTACCGGAGCCCCGGTCGCCCGCGAGCTGCCCCTCGAGGGCATGCCGGCCCGCGGAGCCGACGAGGCGGCTCCCCTCCGCGTCGTCGACGCGCGCGACTTCCTGGAGTCCGTCCACTCGGGCGGTGGCGACTTCGACGG
>CAZNNA010000093.1:0-4281 GCA_964573825.1 uncultured Treponemataceae bacterium | reverse complement strand
CGCTCGGTGGCCGTCGTCGGCGGCGGCAACACCGCCATGGACGCCGCCCGCGTGGCCGCCCGGCTCCCCGGCAAGCCGGCGGTATCCATCCTGTATCGCCGAAGCCTCGAGGAGATGCCCGCCGACCGCGAGGAGTTCGAGGCGGCCCTGGCCGACGGCGCGCGCTACGAGGCCCTGGCCCTGCCCGAGGCCGTATCGGGCTCAGGCTCGGCGGCTCGCCTCCGCGTACGCCGCATGGCCCTGGGCGAGCCCGACGCCTCAGGCCGCCGCGCGCCCAAGCCCACTGACGAGGCCTACGAGCTAGCCTGCGACCTCGTCATAGCGGCCGTCGGCGAGAGCCCGGACGCGGTTCTCTTCCGCTCGCTCGGCGCCGAGGTCGGGCGCGACGGCCGGCCCGTCGTCGACCCGGCCACCATGGCCACGAGCTCCCCGGGCCTCTACGCCGCGGGCGACGCGCGCCGGGGACCTGCGAGCATCATAGCGGGCGAGGCCGACGGGCGGCTCGCCGCCTACGCCATACTCCGCGCCGCGGGCCTCGAGCCGACCGCGGAACGCGTATCGCCCGCCGCCCCGAACCCCGAGGAGCTAGCGCGCCGTGGCGAGATCCTACCGAGCCTAGCGCCGGACCATCCCGACTTCGTTCGGGTCGAGGCCGAGCGCTGCCTGTCCTGCGGCTCCGCTTGCCTGCGCTGCGTCGAGGTCTGCCCCAACCGCGCCAACGCGGCCCTGCCCGTGGCGCCCGGCGGGAGCCTGGCCCAGGCCATCCAGATAATCCACGTGGACGACCTGTGCAACGAGTGCGGCAACTGCGGCTTCTTCTGCCCCTACGACGGCGAGCCCTACCTCGGTAAGCCCACCCTCTTCCGCGACGAGGCCTCCCTGCGCGCCAGCCGCAACGCCGGCTTCGCCTTCGAGGGTAAGCTTAGCGCCCCGCTGCTCGTTCTACGCTCGGAGCCCGGCGAGGTAGCCCGCGTCGAGCGCCTCGAGCGCGGAGAGTGGAAGGCCCTCGCGAACGGCAAGGGCCCGGGCGCGCCCTTTGCCGCCATAGCGGAGACTATCCTGTCATCGCACGCGTACCTAATACCGGGAGGCCGGGCATGATGGTCATAGAGAACGTACGGCTCCTCCACTTCTACCCGGGGGAGGTCTCCGGGCCCGTCGACATAGCGATAGACGGACCGCGCATAGTCGAGGTCGGCCAGGGCCTCGCGGCCAAGTACCCGGGCGCCGAGCGCCTGAGCCCGGGCGGCTACGTGAGCCCCGGCCTCGTCTGCTCGCACAACCACTTCTACTCCGCCCTGGCTCGGGGGCTCATGGTCTCCATAGCGCCGAGCAAGGACTTCGCCCAGCAGCTACGCAACATGTGGTGGCTCCTCGACCGCGCCCTGGACCAAGGGATAGTGCGGGCGAGCGGCCTCGCCGGAGCCGCAGACGCGGCCATGCTCGGCGTCACCTCGGTGGTCGACCACCACGCGAGCCCCGAGTACATCGACGGCTCGCTCGACGCGCTGGCCGAGGGCTTCAGGGCCGTAGGCCTGCGCGGCGTCGTCTGCTACGAGGCCACCGACCGCAACGGCATGGAGGGAGCGCGGGCCGGCGTGGAAGAGAACGCGCGCTTCGCCCGAGCCGTGGACGCCGATCGCGCGGCCGGCCGTCGCGTCCTCGTCGAGGCCGCCATAGGCGCCCACGCCCCCTTCACCGTGGGCGAGGAGACGCTCGGAGCCCTGGCCGACGCCTGCCGCTCGACGAGCCGCGGCCTCCACATCCACGTGGCCGAGGATAAGTTCGACGCCGTGGATTCTCGCTATCGCTTCGGCAAGGATATCTGCGTGCGCCTGGACGAGGCGGGGCTCCTAGGGCCTAAGACCATCCTGGGCCACGGCCTCTACCTGAGCGACTCGGAAGTCGAGCTCGTCAACGCCCGCGACGCCTTCATAGCCCACAACGCCCGCTCCAACATGAACAACTGCGTAGGCTACAACGACAAGATCCATCTCTATAGGAACGCCGTGCTCGGCACCGACGGCATAGGCTCCGACATGCTCGAGGAGGCGCTCTTCGCCTTCTTCAAGCACAAGGACGCGGGCGGACAGCGCTGGATGGACTCGTACCTAGGCATGCTCCAGAACGGCAACAGGCTGCTCGAGCGCTACTTCCCCGGCGAGCGCTTCGGGCGCGTCGAGGCGGGCTACGCCGCCGACCTGGCGTTCTGGGATTACGACCCGCCCGTCCCCCTCGAGGGGGCCAACGTAGCCGGCCACGTAGCCTTCGGCATGGCCTCGCGCATGGTCCGCTCGACCATGGTCGCGGGAAGATTCATAGTAAAGGACAGGACCCCGCTCTTCGACGCCGGCGCCATAGCCGCACTCGGCAGGTCGGAGACGAAGAGACTCTGGAAGCGAATGGAGGAAAGGAAATGAGCATGCAGAACGGCAAGGACATCAAGGCGAGGGCCGAGGCCCTGAGGGACTGGACCGCCAAGAACCTATCGGACATCATCAAGGTTCCCGCCATGAGCAATAAGGAGAAGGAGCGCATCCTCTTCCTCAAGTCAATGTGCGAGAAGGCCGGCTTCGACGAGGTCCGTATCGACGGCCTGGGGAACCTCCTGGCCCGCGTAGGCTCCGGCAAGAAGATCCTGGCCATAGACGCCCATATCGACACCGTAGGCATAGGCGACCGATCCCAGTGGAAGAAGGACCCCTTCTCCGGCGACATAGAGAACGGGCTCGTCCACGGCCGCGGCACCAGCGACCAGACCGGCGGCGCCGCCTCCATGATCACGGCCGGCCGCATCCTCAAGGAGATGGGCTACAAGGGCGACTACGCCGTCTGGTTCGTCTTCTCCATCATAGAGGAAGACTGCGACGGCATGTGCTGGAAGTACCTCATCGAGGAGGAGAAATTCGTCCCCGACCTCTTCGTCTCCACCGAGCCCACGTCGCTGCGCCTGTACCGAGGCCACCGCGGCCGCATGGAGATGGAGGTTCACCTGAAGGGCGTCTCCTGCCACGGCTCGGCTCCCGAGCGCGGCGTCTCCGCGGCCTACAAGGCGGCCCGCGCCGCCCTGGCCATCGAGGCCCTCAACGCCAACCTGAGGCCGGACGACGATAACTTCCTCGGCAAGGGCACCGTCACCGTGTCGCAGATGAAGGTCCACGGGCCGTCCCAATGCGCCGTACCCGACGAGGCCATGCTCTACCTGGACAGGCGCCTGACCTGGGGCGAGACCAAGGACCAAGCCATCAAGCAGGTCAAGGACGCCATCCTGGCCGCCGGCGTCGACGCCGTCGAGGTGACCATGCCCGAGTACGCCATCCCGAGCTGGACCGGCATGGACTACCGCCAGGAGCTCTACTTCCCGACCTGGAAGTTCCCGGCCGACCATCCCTTCGTCAAGGCCGGCGTCGCCGCCCACGAGGCCGCCTTCGGCCAGGCCCCCGTCGTCGACAAGTGGACCTTCTCCACCAACGCCGTAGCGGTCGCCGGCCGCCACGGCATACCGAGCATAGGCTTCGGCCCGGGCGACGAGAACCAGGCCCACGCGCCTAACGAGATCACCAGGGTCGACGACCTCTGGAAGGCAGCCGCCTTCTACGCCGCCCTGCCCTACGCCCTCGAGGACGCGAAGCTCTAGCCATGCGCTGGCTATACCGCTGCCCCGAGTGCGGGGCCGAGTACGCGATAGAGCCCGGGCGCTACCTCTGCGACGCCTGCGCCGCCCGCCAGGAGCCCGACCGGCCTCTGCGCGGGGTGCTCGAGTGCGCCTGGGAGGGCGCCTTCGAGGGCGGGCCCGACGACATACCGCTGCCGGTGGCCGCCGAGCACCTACCGCCGCTGCCCGTGGGCAACACGCCGCTCTGGGACCCGCATAGGCTCAGGGAGGAGACGGGCTTCCCCCGGCTCTTCCTCAAGGACGACACCTGCGAGCCCACGGGCTCCTTCAAGGACAGGGCCTCCTACCTCGTGGCGGGCTTCGCCAGGGAGCGCGGCATAGCCGAGATAGCCCTGGCGAGCACGGGCAACGCCGCCTCGAGCATGTCGGGCATAGGCGCCGCCGCCGGCCTCAGGATCACGGTCTTCCTGCCCAAGAAGGCTCCCGTAGCCAAGCGCGTCCAGGTACTGCAGTACGGCGCCGAGCTCCGCGAGGTGGACGGGACCTACGACGTCGCCTTCGACCAGTCGCTGGCCTACTCCAGGGAGACGGGCGTCCTGTCGCGCAACACCGCCTACAACCCCCTCACGATAGAGGGTAAGAAGACGGTCAGCTTCGAGATGGTG
>CAZNNA010000092.1:0-11061 GCA_964573825.1 uncultured Treponemataceae bacterium | reverse complement strand
CCACATACCCGTCCACCACACCAACGAGATAGCCCAGAGCGAGGCCGCGACCGGCAAGCCCTGGGTGCGTTACTGGCTCCACAACGAGTTCCTCGTCATGGGCGCGGGCAAGATGAGCAAGTCGAAGGGCGGCTTCCTGACGCTCAAGACGCTCGTCGACGCCGGTTACGAGCCGCTCGACTACCGCTACTTCCTGCTCGGCGGCCACTATCGCTCGCAGCTGCAGTTCTCCTACGACGCGCTCGACTCGGCGCGCGCCTCCAGGCGCTCCCTGACCGAGCGCGTGCTCGCCCTGCGGGAGAAGGTGGCGCACGGCGCGGAGACGGCCCCCGCGGCGCTCTGCCCCGCGGCGCGCGCCAGGCTCGACGCCTTCCGCGCGGCCATAGAGGACGACCTGTCGACGCCGCGGGCCCTCGCGGAGCTATGGGGCGTCCTACGGGAGCAGGGCGTGCCCGCTGCAGACGCGCTCGGGGCGGCCATGGACATGGACCGCGTCCTGGGCCTCGGGCTCGCCGGCCTCGCCAAGGCCGAGTCGGCCGCTCTCGCCGATCCTGAGCTGGCCCGCGAGGTCGAGTCCCTCAGAGCCGAGCGCGTCGAGGCCAAGAAGGCCAAGGACTACGCCAGGGCCGATGGCATACGCGACGGGCTCAAGGCCCGCGGCGTCGTCCTGGAGGACGGTCCCGGCGGCACGACCTGGCGCCTGGCCGATTCGGCCCCTCGCCCGTAACGCTAAGGGAGCCGCGGTTGTTTGCTGATGGCGGGGGCGTGGACGACGTCGCCTTCAAGGCCCTGTACGACGAGACGTACGCGATACTCTTCCGCGTCGCCAGGCGGATAGCCAACTCCGACGAGGCGGCGGAGGATATCGTGCACGACTCGTACATCAAGGCCGTGGAGCGATGGGGCATCTTCCCGACCAGGGACGACGCCAAGTACTGGCTCATCCGCGTGGTGAAGAACAACGCCCTCAACTGGATCAAGCGCAAGGGGCGGGAGCAGAAGGTATACCAGCGCTACCTTAAGGAAGCCGATCGCCCGAGCGAGTCCCCCGAGTCGGAGGTCCTGCGCGGCGAGGACGAGCGTAGCATGCGAGCGTACCTGGATCGGCTCCCCGAGAAGTATAGGACGGTCCTGGTGCTCAAGGAATACGGCCTTCTTAACTACAAGGAGATCGGTAAGGTGCTTGGCATAGCCGAGGGTAACGTCAAGGTACGGGTGTTCCGGGCCCGCGAGGCCCTGGCCGCGATGATGCGGGAGGATGGTATCGATGTGTCCCGATCGTGAGCTGTTGTCGGCATGGCTCGACGGCGAGGTTCCCTCTCCCTGGCGGGAGACCATGGCTCGCCACGTCGAGGCCTGTCCCGCCTGCGCCGAGGCCGCCGAGGCCATGGCGGGGCTCCGGGCAGCCTTCTCCGCCGACGCCGCCTCGATGAGCGGCTCGGCCGACGAGGCCAAGCGGCGCTGCGAGGAACGCCTCCGCGCCGAGCTGCCTCGGTCGCCGTCCTATGGTCCCGCGTTCGCGGCGCGGCCGGCCTGGAATCGCCGCGCCCTTGCCGTGCCGCTACCCCTGGCCGCGGCGGCCGCGCTGGCCTTCGTCGCTCTCGGGCTGGCGCTGGCCGAGACGGGTAGGCGTAACGCCGAGCTACGCATGGCAGTCCTCCAGGCCCGCGAGGCGACGAGCCTGGCCTCGAGCGGCCTAGGCCTCGAGTCCGTCATAGACTTCGTCTCGCGCCAGAGCGGCGCCGTCAACATAAACATCAACCTGCCGGCCGGGGCCTTCGGGGGCTCGGCCGGCGATCCCTTCATCGTGCGCGAGGCGGACTTCAACGCCGGGAGTCGCCGGTGAGGCTCTGGTTCCTCGTCGCGGCGGCCCTCGTCTCCGCGACCTCCTGGGCGCAGGAGGCTGCCGCGCCGCCCGAGCCGGGTTCCGTGGCGGCTATCCCTTCCGCCTTGCTCGACGAGGCCCTGGTCGTATCCATCGGGGCCTCCCTGGCGAGGCCGGACGAGGCGCCGAGCTGGCAGGCCAAGGACGTCAAGTATACGATTCCCGGCGCATCCGTTTCGATCAGGCTCTTCGGGAGCGACGTAGCCATCGTAATCACCATGACGCCCTACGATAGGCGAGAGGGCGGCGTACTGCTCGTGGCCCAGGGCCAGGTCTGGTACAAGGAGACGGGCGAGGCGCTCCGCTACCGAACGACGGTCGAGACCCTGCCCGTGGCCTACGGCGAACGCGTCTTCTTCTATCCCTTCGGGGCTGCGCCCGACTCGGGCGCGCCGCTCCGGGTCGACCTCGTAATAGAGCGTTACCGCGCTAGGCCCGCCTCGGCTCCCCAGTCCGCGGCCTCGGCGGCGGCTCCGCCCGCGGCGCCGGCGACACCCGCGGCCGGCGACGGAACCAGGCCGTGAGGGCCGCCTTCTCTCCGCCGCGCCCCGCGCGCTCGCGTCGGGGCGCGGCCTTGGCCGCGCTCTCGCTCCTCCTCCACGTCGCGGCGTTCATCCTCGTCCTCGTCCTACGGGGCAAGGCCAGCCGTCCCTTCATAGCCTCGCTCGACCCGAGCATAGGCGAACCCGGCGGGCGCATGGTAATCGTCGGCTCGAACTTCGGGAGCGAACGGGGAGACGGACGCGTCGAATTCGACGGCGCCGGCCCTACCGCCTCGTCCTACCTTGGCTGGTACGGCGATAGGATAGAGCTCAAGGTGCCTCTGTACGCGGAATCGGCGCTAGTCCGCGTGGTGACTCCGGCGGGCACCTCCAACGCCATGATGTTCATGAGCCGCGACCTCCTGCCTACCTCGCCCGCGGGAGCCAGCTCGGTCAGCCTCGGGCCGAGCATCGAGAGCCTCTCCAGCGACTCGGGAGCGATCGGCTCCCTCCTCGTCATAAAGGGGCTCAACTTCGGCGCCAACCGCGGCGACTCGTCGGTGCTCTTCACCTGGACGGGGGAGACGTCCATCCAGGTCCCGAACGAGGACCACGGGAGAGGCACCGTCAGCCCGAGCGAGGCCCTAGGCGAGTACGAGGGCTGGTCCGACAAGGAGATCCGCGTCAGGGTGCCCGACGGCGCCGTCACGGGCGGCATTACCGTCCGGACTTCTCGCGGGTCCAGCGCCGTGCGCTTCTTCCAGGTCGTGGACGCGCCGGGCGCCAAGACCTACGCGGGGCGCAAGACCTACGCCCTCTCGACCTTCGTGGCCATCTCGCGGGTAAGGGCGACCGTCCCGAGCGCGCTCTACCTCTGGATGCCTTTCCCCGTCGAGAGCCCTTCCCAGCGAAGCGTCAAGGCCCTGGGCCGCTCAGCCGAGCCGCTCTTCCCCGATCACAAGGGGCTCTCTGCCTATCGACTCGTCGACCCGGCGCCCGATACGCTCTATACCCTGAGCCAGGATTACGTCGCCCAGGTCTACGGCGTGGCGACCGACATCAAGCCCGATCGCATCAAGTCGCCTCCCGTACCGGCCCCGCCGCTCTATACGACCATGGTAACGGCCGACGCTCTCGTGCCGGCCGATCACCCCGACGTAACGGCCCTGGCTAGGAAGGCCGTAGGGCGCGAGAAGAATCCCTACAGGCAGGCTCGGGCCATACTCGACGCCCTCGGCGCCGCGATAGCCTACGACGCCTCGGCGGCCGCGCCAACGCCCGCTGAGGCGCTCAGGAGGGGCAAGGCCGACGCCTGGGATACGGCCCTGCTCTATACCGCCGCGCTCCGGGCCTCCGGGATACCCGCGCTCCCCGTGGCGGGAGTGGTCATGGACGACTCTAAGCGCGCCTGGCCGCACGCCTGGGCCGAGTTCTATATCTACGGCTTCGGCTGGGTACCGGTCGACCCGACCCTGGCCCTGGGCGCGTCGCTACGCTCGTTCGTGGCGCCGTTCTCCGATAGGTCGCTCTACTTCGGTAGCATGGACGATAGGCATATAGCCTTCTCCAGGGGCCTGGCCCTGGTGGATCGCCTGACCCCGGACGGCCGGACCGTAACAGCGCCCAGGCGCTATTCCTTCCAGACCGTCTTCGAGGAGGCCACGGGCGAGATAGCGGCCTACACCTCGTTCTGGAGCGACGTGGAGATCACCGGCGTCTACTAGGCCCGCGGCATGATTTGTCTTTATCGGTAGGCCCGAGGCGTGGTATGCTGGGTCGACCTAAAGGAGGTTCACGTGTCCCTTATCGAGAAGACCGATCCCGAGCTCTGGGCCGCCATGGGCGCCGAGATGTCGCGCCAGCGCGATAACCTCGAGCTCATCGCCAGCGAGAACTATACGTCCAAGGCCGTCATGGAGGCGACCGGCTCGGTCCTGACCAACAAGTACGCCGAGGGCTATCCGGGCAAGCGCTATTACGGCGGCTGCGAGTGCGTCGACGTGGCCGAGAACCTGGCCCGCGATCGCCTCAAGGAACTGTTCGGCGCGGAGTACGTCAACGTCCAGCCCCATTCCGGTTCCCAGGCCAACATGGGCGTCTATTTCGCCGCGCTCAAGCCCGGCGACACCATCCTTGGAATGGACCTGGCCCATGGCGGACACCTCACCCACGGCGCCCCCGTATCCTTCTCCGGTAAGCTCTATAACGTCGTCCGCTACGGCGTCAATCGCGAGACCGAGCGCATCGACTACGACGAGCTCTCGCGCCTCGCCAAGGAGCATCGCCCCAAGATGATAGTGGCGGGCGCGAGCGCCTATCCGCGCGTCATAGACTTCGAGCGCTTCAGGGCCGTGGCCGACGAGGTCGGCGCCCTCTTCATGGTAGACATGGCCCATATCGCCGGCCTCGTGGCCGCGGGCGCCCATCCGAGCCCCCTCAAGCTGGCGGACTTCACCACGACCACGACCCACAAGACCCTTCGCGGGCCTCGCGGCGGCGCCATACTCATAGGCATCGACAAGGAGAACACGATAGGCGCCATGACGCCCAAGGGCGATCGCGTCAAGCTCTGGTCGGAGCTCATCGACGGCAGCATCTTCCCCGGCATCCAGGGCGGTCCCCTCTGCCACGTGACCGCCGCCAAGGCCGTCGCCTTCAAGGAGGCCCAGTCCGCCGACTACAAGGCCTATATCCGCCAGGTCGTGGCTAACGCCAAGGTGCTGGCCGACGCCTTGGCCGCGGGCGGCGCCCGCATCGTCTCCGGCGGCACGGATAACCACCTGATGCTCGTCGACCTGACCCCTCTCGGCATCACCGGCAAGGAAGCCGAGAAGTGGCTGGACGAGGCCGGCATCACCGTCAACAAGAACGGCATCCCCTTCGACCAGAAGAGCCCCTTCATCACCTCGGGCATTCGCGTCGGTACCCCCGCCGTGACCACCCGCGGCATGAAGGAGGCCGAGATGCGCCTCGTCGCCGGCTTCATCATGGACGTACTCAAGTCCAAGGGCGACCCGGCCGTCGAGGCGAGGGTCAAGTCCGAGGTCAGGAAGCTGACGGGGCGCTTCGGCCTGCCGGCGGACCTGTAGGCGAGCGGCGGAGGGACGCATCCGCGGGTCCTTCGTCGTTATCGGCGATTGACAACCCCACGGGGCGTCCCTATACTTCTAGCGAGCTTTCCGACGGGAGAAAACGGTAACGGCATGGATAATCCGCTCCAGCTGTCCTTCGTTAATTTCAAAAAAGACTCGTATATCATCGTCGAAGGCAAGCAGAATGCCGATCGCTTCTACATCATCAAGTCCGGCAAGGTGCGCATCTCCAAGGAGGTCGAGGTAGTCGAGGAGGAGGGCGGCAATATCTACTCGCCCGGCGACTTCTTCGGCGTCATCTCGACCATGTCGAGCCATAGCCATATCGAGACGGCCCAGGCCATAACGGACGTCACGCTCATAAGCGTGCAGCGCGATCAGTACGGGCTCCTCATAGAGAAGAACACGCCCGTCGCCATGAAGATCATCATGGGCTTCTCAAAGCGCATGCGCTTCCTTGACGAGGCCCTGACCCGCATTACCCTCAAGAAGACCGCCGAGATAGATCCTTCGCACCTCTTCAAGGTGGCCGAGTGCTACGCGAGGCAGAGCCAGTTCAACCAGGCCTTCTACGCCTACCACCAGTACCTCAAGTACTGCCCTAACGGGCAGCACGCCGCGGCCGCCAAGGAGCGCATGGGCAAGATAAAGCCCTACGCCAAGGCGGTGTACCTTGACGGCTCGACCGAGGAATTCAATAGGTTCTACCCCAAGGATACGATGGTCTTCTCCGAGGGCATGCCGGGTACCGAGCTTTACATCATCCAGAAGGGCTCGGTCAAGATCACCAAGATAGTCGACAACACCGAGGTGCTCCTGGCCGTGCTCAAGGCCGGCGATATCTTCGGCGAGATGTCCCTCCTTGAGAACAAGCCTCGCTCGGCTAGCGCCATCGCCTACGAGGATGCCTACCTGCTCGCCGTGAACAAGCAGAACTTCGAGCGCATGGTCCAGGCCCAGCCGCAGATCGTCACGCGCCTCACCCAGCTCCTGGCTGAGCGCATCTGGTTCATCTACAAGCAATTGGCCAATACCCTGATATCCGATCCGCTTGGACGGATGTACGACGCGTTGCACATCCAGCTCGAGAAGAACCGCGTACCCATCAAGAACGGCGCCACGCACGCCTTCGAGTTCGGGCCCAAGGAACTCATCAACATGGTGGGACTCCCGATCAACGAGGGTAATACCGTCGTCCAGCAGCTCTTGGCTAATAAGCTCTTCAGGCTGATAGACAACAAGATCGTCGTCCAGGACATGAGCGAGATAGTCAAGCAGGCCGAGTACTACCGCAAGATGCAGAAGATAGAGAAGGCCCGCAAAGAGGCCCAGGCGGCGCGCTAGGCGCCGGGGCATGGCTTCCTCGGTATCTTCGGCCCCGGCCTTGGTATCTTCGGCCCTGGACTCGGTCGGGCTCGAGGCGCATGCCGTCGCGGGCCCGGGCGCGGTCGAGGCCTTGGCTCGCCTGGCGCAACCCTCCGAGGCTGAGCGTTACGGGCTCCCTGATTCCTCCGGCATCGCCGTCGCCCTCCTCCCGTCCGACCCGCGGCCGCCGACCGAGGCCGACGCGGCTCGAGCCGCCGGCTCGCCTCCCTACGCCGTCGTCGGCGCCTTCGCCTCGGCCAATCGCTACGCGGCGCTCCTCCGGCTCCTGCAAGCCGCCGCGGCCGTCGCGGCCCGAGAGACCGGCCTAGCGCGACGATCGTTCCGGGCCCTCGTCAACTCCCGCCTGCCGGAGAAGCCGCTCGCCGCCATGGCCGGACTCGGCTACGTGGGGCGCTCCGGCCTCTTCGTAAGCGACGCCTACGGGCCGGCCTGCGTCATCGGGGCGCTGCTCCTACCGCCGGGCCTCGAGGCGCCCGAAGGGAAGGGCCCGGTCGCCCGAGCCGCGAACGCGGGGTTAGAGGGATGCGGAACGTGCTCGGCCTGCCAGGCCGCCTGCCCGAGCGGCGCGATAGGCCCGGGCGGCCTCGATACGGGACGCTGCGCCCAGTATTGGGCCTCCCGGGCGGGAACCCTGCCGCGGGCCGTCGAGGCGACCTGGGGCAGGAGGCTCTACGGCTGCGACTTCTGCGTCGCCGCCTGCCCCGCCTCCGCGGGGGCCTACGCATCGCAGCACGGGCCGAGCCCCGCCGAGCGCGCGGAGGCCCTCCTCCTGCCGGAGGAACGGCGCCCCGGGCGCCTCGTCGCCGCGGGCGACCTGGCCGAGGCTAGCGACGCCGAGCTCAGGGCCCGCCTCAGGAAGACGGCGCTGGGTCTATCGTGGATAGCGCCGGAGGCCCTGAGGCGCAACGCGAGGCTCGCGGCGAGAGCGCTGGCGCCCGAGCAAGGCACGGCATTTGACGCGCGAGGCGAGAGGTAGTAGAGTACCTGGTAGGAGAACGGAGCCATGAAAGAAGGCGCTACGAACCAGTTCCTGACCTTTACGCTGCACGACGAGCACTACGCCGTGTCGGTGGGTAAGGTACGCGAGGTACTCGAGTATACGAGGATAACGAAGCTGCCGCGTACCGCCGACTTCATGAAGGGCATCATCAACCTGCGGGGAGCCGGCGTACCCGTCATCGACCTGCGCCTTAAGTTCGGCATGGACGAGACGCCCATAGGCAAGGACACGGCCATCATAGTCCTGGACGTCGATTGCCGCGACGGGGACGTGGTCGTGGGCGCCCTGGCCGACGCCGTGCACGAGGTGGTGGAGATAGCCGCCGACATGGTGGAGCCCGCCCCTCGCTTCGGCACCCGGCTGGCCGAGGAGTTCATCCAGGGCGTCGGCAAGCGCGAGGACGGCTTCGTCATCATCCTGGACATTGACCGCATCTTCAACTCGGACGAGGTGGCGATGCTCAAGGCCCAGAAGCCCCCCGCGGCGGAGCCCGTGCAGGCGTAGCCGGTCCGCTCGGGCCCGGGCCGCTTGCCCCGGAGGCGGCGGGAGACGTAGTATCGGTAGCCATGGATAGATTCGGCCCCTACGTCAACAAGACCGTCCCCCTCAAGTTCAAGGGTCAGGAGCTCTCGTTCGACCTGTCGCACGCGCTCTTCAGTTCCTTCGATATAGACCAAGGCTCGCGCCTCCTCCTCAAGGCCGTCGCCCAGCGGGTGGATCCCGAGGGAGTGGCCTCTATCCTGGATATCGGCTCGGGCGTCGGCGTGCTCGGCGTAGCCTGCGCCCGCGCCTATCCGGGCGCCTCGCTCGCCATGAGGGACCGCGACGCGCTGGCCTGCGCCTTTAGCGAGCGTAACGCCCGCCGTAACCGCGTGTCCCCCGCGGCCGTGGACCGGGCGCTCTTCCTCGAGGGGCTGGAAGACCGGCGCTTCGACCTGGTTCTCTGTAACGTACCGGCCAAGGCCGGTCCCCCCGTGCTCGACCGCTTCATGCGCGACCTTCCCCTCGTCGTCTCCGAGCGGGGCTGGGGTGCCGTCGTCGTCGTCGACACCATAGCGGAGGCCGCCAGGGCCTCTCTCCTAGCGGGCGGAGCCGAGCTAGCGCACGAGGAGAAACGGCCCGGGCACCTAGCCCTGATCTTCCGCCGAGGCGCGGCCCGCGCATCCGGGCCGGGACTCGCGCCTTCCTTCTCCGACGCCTTCTGGGCTAGCGCGCGGCGAGGCGAGGAGACCGTACGGACCGCGCGCGGCGCCTACGCGTTCTCGGCCTACTGGAGCCTTCCTGAATTCGATACGCCTTCCTTCGATACGGGCCTCATGATGGAGCTCGCCGATAGCGCGACCGCCGGCCTCCACCTACGGCGCATCGCCTTGGTCAACCCGGGCGTAGGGCGCCTAGCCTGCCGGCTGGCGACGGGCGCGAGGTCGGCGGCCTTCGACCTCGCCGGCCGAGACGCGCTCGCCTCGGCGGCCGCCAGGCGCAACCTGGCCGGCCTCCCGGGACGGGAGGAGACGGAAGGCCTCGACGTACCCTTCGCCTGGGACCTGCCCTCGGCCTCCTACGACCTCCTGGCGGAGCGCCCAGACATCGTGCCCCGCCTCGACCTCGGGCCCGCCGCCTGGGAGGAGGCCGCGCGCGTCCTCAAGCGGGGCGGCTCGTACCTCGTAGCCATGCCCTCGACCGCCATGGATCGCTTCGAGCGCCAGCGCCCCAAGGCCTTCAGCAGGATAGCCGAGAAGAAGAGAAAGGGTTTCGCCTGTACCGCGTGGAGGCTCGAGGGCTAGGCTCCGACCGAGGAGTCGCCGCGGGAACGTTTCATCTTGTGCAATACGCGTTTTAGGTATAAAACTGTTTGCCTACAAGGAGACCGGTCGGTATGAATCTCGATTGTATCAGGCACGCGCGGCTGCGCGAATGGATAGACGAGAACGTGGCGATGTGCATGCCCGACGACGTCTATGTATGCGACGGCGGGCGCGAGGAGGCGGACAGGCTCGCGGAGCGGATGCTCCGTTCCGGTAGCTTCAAGCGCCTCGAGAAGCGCCCGAATTCCTTCGCGGTACGGAGCGATCCGGGCGACGTGGCGCGGGTGGAGAACAATACCTTCATCTGCTCCCGCTTCCGCGAGGAGGCCGGCCCCACCAACAACTGGCGCGACCCCCAGGAGATGAAGGGCGAGCTCAGGCAGCGCTTCTTCGGCTCGATGCGCGGGCGTACCATGTACGTGATCCCCTTCTCCATGGGTCCCGTGGGCGGTCCGCTATCGCAGGTAGGCGTGGAGCTGACCGACAGCGTCTACGTCGTCCTTAACATGCGCATCATGACGCGCATGGGACAGGCCGTCCTCGACGAGCTAGAGCGCGACCATCCCTTCGTGCGCTGCCTCCACTCGGTGGGCTATCCCCTGACCCAGGGCAGGCGGGATATTGCCTGGCCTTGCGACACTAATAACAAGTACATCGTTCATTTTCCCGAGGAGCGGTCGATCTGGTCCTACGGCTCGGGCTACGGCGGCAACGCCCTGCTCGGCAAGAAGTGCTACGCCCTGCGCATAGCCAGCGTCATGGCTCGCGACCAGGGCTGGCTAGCGGAGCATATGCTCATCCTGGGCATCACCGATCCCGAGGGCCGGAAGAAGTACGTAGCCGCGGCCTTCCCGTCGGCCTGCGGCAAGACCAACCTGGCCATGCTCGTGCCCAGCCTCCCTGGCTGGAAGGTCGAGACGGTAGGCGACGACATAGCCTGGCTACGCTGGGGCGAGGACGGGCGGCTCTATGCCATCAACCCCGAGTACGGCTTCTTCGGCGTGGCTCCCGGCACGAGCATGAAGTCCAACCCCAACGCCCTGCGTTCCATAGAGCGGAACGCTATCTTCACGAACGTCGCCACGACCAAGGACGGCGATGTCTGGTGGGAGGGCATAGGCTCCGAGCCGCCCGAGGGCCTCGTGGACTGGCTCGGCGAGCCCTACGACCCGAGCAAGGGCAAGCCCGCCGCCCACCCCAAGAGCCGCTTCACGGCGCCCGCCGGCCAGTGCCCCGTCATAGACCCGGCCTGGGAGGATCCCAAGGGCGTGCCCATCAGCGCTATACTCTTCGGCGGCAGGCGGGCGGGGACCGTGCCCCTCGTGCACGAGGCCCTGGACTGGCAGCACGGCGTCTTCATGGGCTCGATCGTCTCGAGCGAGACCACGGCCGCCGCCGCGGGAGCCGTGGG
>CAZNNA010000091.1:9240-11066 GCA_964573825.1 uncultured Treponemataceae bacterium | reverse complement strand
AAGGCGGCCCACAGCCCCATGAGCCTCAGCCGAGTTCTCCCCCAGCTCGAGCATGGAGCCGAGGACAAGAATCTTCCGCCCCTGCCACCGGAGGTCCCGCACCGTGGTTATGGAGCGGGCCATCGACTCGGCGTTGGCGTTATAGCAGTCGTCCACCACGGTGTACTCTCCCCGGAGCACGCGGGTCCGACCCTCCATCGGGGCTACCGTCTCGAGGCCCCCGGCCACGTCCTCGGGGCTCGAGCCTGAGAGCGAGGCGAGCCTGATGGCGGCCAGGGCGTTGAGGAGGTTATGCGCGCCCGGTAGGCGCAGGCGGGCCTCGAGGCCGGCATAGCGCAGGACCCAGCCGTCGAGCCCGAGGTCGCGGGCGCCCTCGAAGCCGTCGGTACTGCGCGGGCCGTAGGTCTCCCCGCGCCCGCGAAGGCCCGATAGGAGGGCGTCGCGGTAGTCGTCGTCCTCCCAGACCACCAGGGTCTGGCTACCGTCGAAGCGGGAGGCTATGCGCCCCTTCTCCGCCGCTATATGGGCCCGGGTGCCTCCGAGCACGCCGACGTGGGCGGTGCCTACGTTGGTCACCAGGGCGTAGTCGGGCTCGTAGACCGAGGCGAGGATGTCCATCTCCCCCGGGTAGTTGATGCCCATCTCGAAGACGGCGGCCTCGTGCTCCTGCCTGATGCCGAAGATCGAGGCGGGCAGGCCTATGTCGGAATTGAGGTTCCCGGGATTCTTAACGGTCTTCCTGGACCGGCTCACGATGGCCGCGAGCAGCTCCTTGACGCTCGTCTTTCCGGTGGAGCCGGTGACGCCGAGCCGCCTGAGCGAGGGGAAGCGCCGCCTATAGGCGGTAGCCGCCAGCTGGAGCCCCCGGACCGGATCGCCTACCGCTATCACGGCCGCGCCGGAGCCCTCGAGGGCCTTCTTGCCGGGGCCCGCCAACCAGGTCGATGACACGAGCAGGGCCGAGGCCCCCGCGTCCGCCGCCCGGCGCGCGAAGTCGTGGCCGTCGCACCGCTCTCCGGCGATGGCGACGAACAAGGAGCCCGGACGAGCGTTCCTGGAATCGGTCTCGACCGCGGCAATGGCCGCGTTCCTACCGTTCTCGAGCGTTCCTCCGGCCGCCTCGGCGAACCACGCCGCGTCGCAAGCCCCTCTATCCTCAGCCATCCCGCTTCTCCAGTCCGGGTTCCACCCGAATCCTCAACGTCGTCTTGGGGCTCACCATACGGTAGCCCTCGGCGTTCTTCATCGCCTCGCCTATCCTCGACCTCGACTTGGCGACCGCCAGCGAGGCGAGGAGCCTTCTATTCTCCTCGACCCAATCCGCCTGGGCGCCCTCGAGCCGCCTGAGCTCCGCCACCACCGCGTAGTGCCTGGCGCCCTGGGCGGCCGTCAGGGACAGGAACAGCGGTACCGAGAGCGCGAAGGCTATCTTGAGCAACGTTTTCAATCCACGGCCTTCCACGGCGGCGCGACGGGAGGACGATCATGCCCGTCCCCCTACGGCCTTGGCGACCCTGAGCTTGGCGCTCCTGGACGCCGGGTTTACCGCTACCTCGTCGTCAGCCGGTTCCACCGGCTTCTTGGTAATGACGACGAGACGGCGCTCCGCCTCTCCTCTCGGTATCGGCGGCTCGGCCTCCCGAGTGTAGCGATCCCGCTCGCGCGGGGCCTCCAGCGCCTTGAAGGCGCGCTTGACTATGCGATCCTCGAGGGAATGGAAGCTGATGCACCCGATGAGCCCGCCCGGCTCCAGGGCGGCTACGGCCGCCCCGAGGGCCCGCTCGATGCGGCCGAGCTCGTCGTTGACGGCTATGCGCAGGGCCTGG
>CAZNNA010000091.1:0-9206 GCA_964573825.1 uncultured Treponemataceae bacterium | reverse complement strand
CGCAGCCCCGGACGATGTCCGCCAGCCGGCCCGTCGTGGCAATGGGCGCGACGCGGCGCTCGCGGACGATGGCCTCGGCTATGCGATAGGCCGCGGGCTCCTCGCCGTACTCGCGTATGATCCTGAGGAGCTCTCGGCCATCGAGCTCGTTGACGAGCTCGGCGGCGGTCCTCCCCGCGCGGGGAGACAGCCGCATGTCCAGGGCCTCGTCGCCCTGGAGCGAGAAACCGCGGCCCGACTCCCTGAAATGGAACATCGATACGCCGAAGTCGAAGAGCACCAGGGAGGGGCGCTCGGCCTCGCCTCGCTCGACGCGGAGGCCGTAATCGGCGAAGAACTCGTCGAAGTAGCCGTTATGGAACGAGGCGCGCGCCCCGAAGGGCTCGAGGCGGGCACGCGCCATGGCCTGGACCTGGGCATCGGCGTCCACGCCCAGGATGCGCAGCTCCGGGTAGCGCGACAGGAAGGCGCTCGAGTGCCCCGCGAGGCCCAGGGTGCCGTCTATCATGAGGCAGTCGAGCCTAGGGGGCAGGAGGTACCTGAGCGTATCCTCCAGCATGACGGGCACGTGCCCGAAGCCCTGCGATACGTCGCTCATAGGTTCTGTATGTCCAGGGACTCGGAGGCGGCCGCGAATTCGGCCTCCGTGGACTCGATCCAGGCCTTATAGGTGTCGGCATCCCAGATCTCGAGCCTCTTGGTGATCCCGAGGACGACGCAGTCCTTGGAAAGATTGGCGTACTCGCGGAGCGATTGCGGAATGGCTATGCGGCCGGCCTTGTCGATCTCGACCTCCTGGGCCGGGGCTATGATGCGGCGCTGGATGATGCGCGCCTGCTGATGGAAGAGGCTCGTGGAGGCGAAGAGCTGCTCCGATAGCGCGTTCCAGCGCTCGGGAGTGAACAGCCACAGGCAGGAGTCGACGCCCTGGGTGACGACGAGGATATTCCCCGGCAGGCCTGCGCGCAGCTTTGCCGGCAGCGATAGCCTTCCTTTGTCGTCGAGGGTGTTCTTAAACTCGCCCGTCACCAGTTCCATTCCACTGCTTCCCTTTTTATCCCACTTTTTCCCACAATTCTCCTATATACTACCGTATGGACGCCTAATGTCAACGCGAAGCGATCGAAAGCGGAACTAGACAGAATTATTTTTAGCGCATTTACCTACACGCGCGTATAGTGCCGATGCGAGAATAATAGTCTAGAGGCTTGCTTTAGCGCTCAAGGCGCTAGGAAGGGATGCCGAGCGGGAGCAGGCCTCGGCTTGCGCCGTCCGCTCGCCCGGGCTAGAATCCGGCCATGACACTAGAGACGCGATGGCTCGTCTACCCCGACGGCGAGCGACAGGAAACGGACAGGCTCCTACGCGCGGGCGCCCTCGTCGATATGAACGGCTACGCCCTGGCCGTGCCGCTAGCGAGCGCGCGGACGATAGCGTATCGGGTATACAAGGTGAGGCGGGTGGAAGAACGGGGGCAGCTCGACGTGCTCCAGTACCTCGAGCTCGTGCCGGTGGCCGAGCTCGAGGAGCTCGTACGCTAGCGGGCGAACACGTAGAGGTCCTGGAGCCGGTGGGCCGCCTGCATGGATAGCTGCAGTATGGGCTGGGCCTCTGAGACGACCTCCATCTCGAAGTAGTGCGACAGTTCCTCGAAGCCCTCGGGCGAGGCGCTCACGGTGAAGGCGAAGCGCCTGCGCTCGCCCGTCGCCCGGCTCCCTACCGGGTGAGGCCAGAAGGTGAACATGCCGTTGGTGTTCTTTGCCAGGGGATAGGGATTGGTCCAGTTGCCGTCCATCATTCGTACGAGCCCTCCCTCGTCGGATAGGGAGACCGAGGCGTCGACGATGGGCTCGAAGGTGGCGCCGTTGAAGAGGCGTCCCATGATGGGGCGGATATTGAAGACGGGGCCGGCGAAGGAGCCCCTCCCCTCGACGGGGGCGGCGGCGTCGTGGTTGGGACGCGGGGCCGCGTTGATCTTGGCCCAGCCCTCCTTGACCAGGGAGGCGACGTCTGCGACGCGCTGCAGCTTCTCGCCGTAGTCCGTCTCGGAGTAGGCCACGCCGCGGCTCGAAAGCACGTACTCGGGCTTGAGGCGGTTAAGCACGTAGCACGCGACGTCCATGCGGCATTGGCGGCAGGTACACCAGGATCTCGAGCTGCCCTTGGCCTCGGCGTCGAACAGCTCGTCCACCGTGGACAGGACGAGGTCTTCCATCAGGTTATGTATCTCCATCGCGCGCCTCCATAGCCGCCCGGCCGTTATTCTCCCGTACCAGTGTATCGATTTTCGCGAGTTCCGCAAGCACCGCCGTATAGCGCCGCCGTATGGCGCCGCTCATCCCGCGGTGAAGAGCTCGAGAGCGGAGGACGAGACACTCTCGCCGCTCTCGTCCTCCGGCGCGTAGACGCGCAGTACGCGGAGGGATCTCGCGAAGGAGGCGACGACGCCGGGCCCGAAGACGGTCGAGAAGCCCTGGAAGCTACGGCCCGTGCCGACGACGGGCAGGTCGGTCTCGAAGGATATGGGCTCGGGCAGGTCGACGATGACTCGCCGGACGCCGGCGGCCTCCGCGAGCTCGCTCTCGAGGGCCGCCCGTCCCCCGAGGTCGGCCGCCCGGGCGTGCGCGGGGTTGCCCGGGTCGAAGGGCAGCTCGAGCCGGGCCCGATAGAGCGCCCCGGCGAAGACGGCCCCTATGAGCCCGCTATCGTCCCGGGGAACCATGAGATCGTAGAAGCCGTGGTCGTCGAGGCCGTAGAGCGTCTCCGGGACGAGCTCCCCCCGGTCGAGGGCCTCCATGACGGCGCGCTTTATCATGGCGGTGGCCGCGCGTACGGTCTTGTGCCAGTACACGGCTCGGTACATCTGGTACTTGGAGAAGAGCAGCGCCTCGACGGCCATGACGCCCCGCTCGGTCACCCCCGGCCGCCCCGTCTCGTCCAGGGCCAGGTGCTGGAGCGTGAAGTCGACGTCCTGCAGGCCGTAGGGCACGCCGCAGGCCCAGGCGTCGCGGTTCAGGTAGTCGAGCTTATCAGGGTCGAGTACGCCCGACAGCATGGCTCGGTAGAAGGCCAGGAGCCCGGGCTCGATGCCGGCGGGCGCGGGAAGGGCCTCGTCGACGATGGCGGCGACGAGGGCCGGCGAGGCCCCGGCCGCTCGCAAGGCGCCCTCGAGCGGCCCCAGGACCGCGTCGGCCGTCAGGCTCTCGTGCGCGCGGAGCGGTAGCTCCTTGAGCGAGTGCGCGTAGGGGAAGTGCCCGAGGTCGTGGCACAGGGCCGCGGCCAGGTACGAGCGGGCCCCGGTACCGTCCACGCCGCCCAGCGGGGAGCCAGGCCCCGCGCGGGAGGCGAGGGCGGCGAGGAGGCGCTTGGCCATCTCGAAGACGCCTATCGAGTGGGCCATGCGCGTATGGCTGGCGCCCGGGTAGACGAGCTGGGTCGGCCCCAGCTGGAGTATGCGGGACAGCTTCATGAACTCGGGGCTGGATACGATGCCGGAGAAGGACGCGGGCATCATGACGTTTCGCCAGAGGGGATCCCTCACCGGCTCCTCGAAGCATAGGCCAAGGCGGTTCCAGAAGTCGCTCACTGCCCTCCCCTTCCTCGCGGGCCCGTTGATGGACGGCCCCGATCCGGGGATACTATACCACGATGAGCCGACGTGTCGCCCATGGAACCCTTAACGCCATCGTACTCCTTTCGCTGGCCTGCTCGGCGGCCTTCGCGGTCTCCTGCCGGCGCCCGGCCTCGGTCCCGGCTACGAACGTCGCGGCGGCGCCTGGCTCCATCGCGGCGACGGGCCCGGTAGCGGCGACGAGCCCCGAAGCTGCGCCCTCGGCGGCACGGGACAAGGCCGCCTCGCCCGTGGCCATGAAGCCGAGCGCGCCCAAGGCCCAGGCGCCGCGGCCGCAGGCGGCGCCGAGCCTCGGCGGCCATGACCGCCACCTCATGCAGCGCCCCTTCGACGGTATCATGGCCGGAGACTTCGAGCTCGGCGCCCTGGACGCCCCGCGCCCCGGCCTCGCCGCCGCGCTCGAGGGCCTGAGGGCAGGGCTCGAGGCGGGAGCCCTGCCGCTCGAGCGCTTCACGGGAGAGGCGGCCCGCATCGCCCGGGCGACCTACGGCGACGGCGCCCTGGACGGCATAGGCGACGTTCGCCTCGCGACGCCGGAATCGACGACGGGCGGGGCCTATAGCGCGCGTTTCCGCGTCTTCTCGCGGGGAACCGGTACAGCGACGCCGAGCGCGACCGGCCTGGTCCTCCTCGTCGAGGCTGAGTCCGGCGAGTGGCTCATCGACCACTTCGAGCTCGACGTGTCCGCCCTCGCCCGGCCGGCCGCCGCCCGGGAGCCCTGGGATCCCTACGCCTCGTCGCTCCGTCGCTAGTGAGCCTCTTCTAAAGCAACTATCTTTAAAAGAGGCTCTAGTTCTTCGACAATAATGTTGAACATACTTGGCGGATGCGGCACAATAGAGGCCGGAGGCCCGTACGCCATGGCTGAACCGGTTAAGAACATAGAAAGGGAATTCCTCCTAGCGGCCGCTATCAGGGAGCGATCGGCCCTGACCATGAGCGTGGGCGGGGGCGACTGGTCGGCTAGGCTCCTCGCCGTCGGGCCCGGCGGCCTGACCCTGCAGCACGAGGCGCCGCTCTCGCTCCTCGGCAAGGGTACGCTTTGCGGGTTCGCCTACCTCGTTCGCGGCCAGAGCATAGCGTTCAAGGCCGCCGTCCTCGAACCCGGGGAGAAGCGCCTCGTCGTCGCCATGCCCGACAGGGTCTATAGGAACCTGGCCCGCCGCTACGCGCGCCTACCGCCGCCGGGAGACCTGTCCGCGTCCTTCTCCTTCGCGGGCGAGCGCTACGACCTCGACTTCCCGACGAGCGACGCCTACCACGCGCCCGGGCAGCCGGAACCCTCGCCGGACTTCGATCCGGCCGACCTCAAGGGCCTCATGGCGGAGTTCGAGCGCAAGGCCCTGAGCGTCGGCAGCGAGCGTTCCATCGTCATGTTCAAGGACAGGAAGCCGGAGGCTACCGAGGAGGCGCTGGCCGCCTCGACGGGCCGCTGCTTCTACCTGCCCTCTCCCTTGACCGGCATTCCGGCGACCGACCCCTTCGCCGACGGGACCATACTGACGCGGGACGACTTCCTGCGCCAGTTCCTGGATCGGGGCCTCGAGGCGGCGCAGGCCGAGCGCGAGCTCGCCGCCCTGGAGCGAGCCAAGCGCTCCTCGGGCCTCCTATCCGAGCTCATCGTACCCATACTCTTCCAGGACTACGCCATAGGCTGCGCCCGCGTCGCCAACGCCCGGCAGGGCCGGCCGCCCTTCGACCTCGGCGTCGTGGAGACCTTCGTCGCCTTCGCCAGGGTGTTCTCCTGGTCGCTCAAGCTGCACGGCTACTTCAAGGACGCGCCGCGGCTGGAGGCGGACTACCGTCCCCAGGTCGTGGACGTCTCGGCGGGAGGGCTCCTCTTCGCCTGCGGCGACGCCAGGCTAGGGCGGGCCCTCAAGGAGGGGGGAGAGGTCAGCGTTCGGCTGGCGGTAGGCAAGCGATCGATCGCCTCGGCGGGCACGATACGCAGGCACTACGCGGGCGCGGGCGAGGCGTACTTCGGCATACAGTTCCACCTGATGGCGCCGGAGGACTTCCGCTTCTTCTTCGAGTACCTCTACGGGAGGCCCTTCACCGACGGAGACGCCGACTCGGTGGAAGGCATCAGGGCCGCCGCCACCTAGCGGGCCGCCGCTAGATAGAGGGCCGCTCCCAGGCAGCGGGCCTACGACAGGGCGTGCCGCTTCTTGGGGTAGTTCTTCAGCATGGCCACGGCGTTGCGCGCGTCGTTGAAGACGAAGCCGTCGCTCCAGTACTCGAGCGCGGCGAAGAGCGCGTTGCCGCCGTCGTTATCGTCGCTCCGCTGGGTCCGGAAGGAGACGTAGTCTGCCAGGCTCTCGAAGTCCTGGGCCGAAAGGATCTCCAGGCGCTTCCTGTTGAACTCGTTCCATTTCTCCAGGTCCTTGAAGCCCTCGCCCTCGTCCTGCACCACGAGATGGGCGTGGCTCGAGTCGAAGGCGTACCAGACGCGCACCTTCTTGGCCGGGTCGCAGCGATTGCCGTGCTTGACGGCGTTCTTGATGACCTCGCTGATCTGCTGCTCGAGCAGGTTGATCTCCTTGATCTCGAGCGGAGCCGACTGGACTATGAGTAGGGTGAAGTAACGGATCTGCCTGTAATCCGAGGGGAACTCCTTATAGAGCATGCCCGTCTTATCGAAGAGCGGGCTATTCTCGTCGACCCTGATGGTCTTGATATCGCTCAGGTACGTCTTGTCGGCCATGGCTAGCGCTCCTAGTCTTCCATCTGGAGGATGGCTTCCTCGATACTGTTGGTGATGGGGAAGTACCCCATCAGCTTGGTCAGCTCTATCACCTTCTTCACCGAGCCGTGGATATTGGTGATGATGAGCCTGAGGCTCATCTTCTTGATGGTCGAGCAGATATAGATGAGCGCGCCGATGCCGCTCGAGTCGATGTAGTCGACGTTCTCCAGGTTGATTATGAAGTGCTCCACCTTCTTCTCGAGCATCTTCATGACGAGCTCCTTGAGCTTGTAGGAGTTATAAAGATCCATCTCACCGTTGACGTCGATAATATAGTTGTTTCCGGTTTTCCGGATCTTCAAGTCCATCCCGAGTCCCCCTTGCCTACGCCTTCATCTTGAATACGAGTACCGTTTGATCGTCATGCTGCCGAGCGCCGCCCCGGAAGGCGGATAGCTCGGCCTTTATCCTCGTCGCGATATCCTGCGGCTCAAGGTCGCGGTTGCCGGCTATGAGGCCCCCGAGGCTCTTTCGCCCGAACTGCCTTCCCTGGTCGTTCATCGCCTCCACGACGCCGTCGGTATACAGGGCGACGATGTCGCCCGGCTGCAGCCGCAGCGCCTTGCGGTAATACGGCGTGCCTCGCTCGACGCCTATCGGGACGCTCTTGACGTCGACCGTCTCTATGGAATCCGTGGCGCGCCGATAGACGAGCAGGGGTTGGTGGGCCGCGTTGGCGTATTCCAGCTCCCCGGACTCCACGTTGAGCGCCACGATGCCGAGCGTGGCGTAGTGGTCGATATCGATCTTCCCGGTGATGCCCTTGTTGACCCAGTCGAGGATGGTGGCCACGTCCTTGTCGGTATTGGTGACTAGCTGCAGTATGGACCGCATCATCACGATGACCAGGGCGGCCTGGATACCCTTGCCCGCCACGTCGCCGACCACGCCTACCACGCGATCCTCCCTGGTACGCATGACGTCGTGGTAGTCTCCCGATACGCCGTGGGCGGGGGCGCTGAAGGCCCCGAGCCCTAGCTTGGGGAACTGGGGTAGGCGCTTGGGCGTGATGGCGGCCTGGATCTCCGCGGCTATGCCGGCGGAGCGCTCTATGCCCGAACGCTCGTTGGCCTCGAGGAAGGAGAAGAGGTTGCTAACCGCCAGGGTCCCGAAGTTTGCTAGGAGCTTGAAGCGGTCGAACTCGGCCTCGGTGAACGGAGAGCCGGCCTTGGTCCTGGCGACGGCCGAGACGCCGATGATCTTGTCCTCTATCATGAGGGGCACGGCCATGAAGGAGCTGATCGCCTCGAGCTCGCCGGCGGCCTGGCTGGCGGCGCCGACGACGCCCTCCGGGGCGTAGACGTTCTTGCCGCTCTTGGCCACCTCGCCGAGTATCGTCTCGCCTAGCCGGAACTGGGCGTGCCTCATGAAGGAATCTACCCGCTTCTTGGTCCTGGGCAGGTTCTCGGGGAGGGGGAAGGGCGGCGGGAAGGTCCCCGCGATGGCCTTGGTCACTATGAGGTCGTCGAACTCGTCGACGAGATAGATGGCGCCGCCGTCGGCTTCCGTCTCGGCCATGATGACGTCGTTCAGGTTGCCCATGACCTCGTCGGCGGAGATGCTTCCCCTGAGCGCCGTGCCTACGCGGAAGGACATATTATAGAGGGAGTCAATGGACGCCTCGTAGTAGGAGACGGCCGAAAGCGTCTCGTCGTCCCTGTCCCGGAGGGCGGCGAGCCCGACCAGCGGCAGCCAGGCGTACGAGAGCGGGGCGACCAGGCGCTCGAAGTACTCGTCGCCGTAGCCGAGGAGCATGGCGGCGACCGCGTAGCCGGCCATCAGCGAGGATATCGGTAGCCAGGTGCCGCCGACGAGACGCGCGGCGCCTTCGTCGAGGCGCTCGCCCCTCGCCCGGCCGCCGCGCGAACGGACGGCGCGCAGGCCGCCCGTCGCGGCCACGGCCGCCGCGTCCGCGAGGAGCGCGCCCTTGAAGGCATAGGCAGGCAGGCCGAGCGTCAAGCCGTAGAGCGCCCTCAAGGCGTAGAGGCCTATGGCGGCCGCGGAAAGCACGGCGATCAAGGCCATCCAGGGCCTGGTGCGGGGGAAGGGATCCATGCAGGCGACCGCTATCGCCCCGAACAGGATGATATCCGACAGCAGGGCTAGGCCGGCGGACGGCACTACGGCTAGGGCGAGGTCGCGGGCCAGGCAGGCGAGAGCGATGGCGAGGAAGGCTCCTACCCGTCTCTCGGTATCGCGCCTCCGCAGGAAGGCGAGCGCGGCCGCGGAACAGAGCAGCACGGCCGCCTTGGCGATTAATGGCGATGCTATGACCTCGCTGAACGATCCGACGACCATTGGATTCCCTTGGGGTATTGTGTTCTGCGATGGGCGGAGCGTTCGTGCCCGTATGGGCACAAGTGTAGCATGGCGAAAAAAATACCGTCAAGTTGAATATACCCGCCGCTATGCCGTATAATCAGCGCTACGCCATTCATAAACGCGGGGGTTGCCTACCGATGCTCTACTGCTGCGTCTCCATCGACTTCCTATCACAGCTCGAGCGGACCGGTTCGAAGGATGCCTCCGCGCTGCTCGAGGAGGTCAAGGCCATCGCGACGGCTTTCGGAGGCGCGGCGGGCCCGAGGAAGGCGCCCGTGGTGCTGGCCTTCCCCTCGGGCGGCCTCTTCGACGGCATACAGGCGAGCGAGGCGCTCCAGCGTATCGCGGAGGCCGTCGGTCCCAGGGAGCGAGGCCTCCGCGGCGCCGCCGTCGTAGCCCATGACGCGGCGAGCATGGAGGACGCCCTCGCCTACCTCGTGACGGCTCGTCAAGGAGACTGCGCGGACTATCTCTACGCCATGAGCCCCGAAGCCAAGGCCCTCCTCT
>CAZNNA010000090.1:8171-11125 GCA_964573825.1 uncultured Treponemataceae bacterium | reverse complement strand
ATGTCGGCGCCCTTGCGGGCTGACGAGCCGAGCGGGGTCGCGAGTTCCCCTATGTTGCGTATGAGTAACGTAGCCTTCATCGGCTTTCCTCCGTGCCGCGGTAGAGCGGGTCGAGCCCTATGGTGCCCGAGAGCGAGGCCGCGTAGCCCGGCAGCCGGGTCGACTCGAGGCGCTGCTTGGCCGTCTCGAGGCAGCGCCGCGCCCTGGCTAGCTCGCGCTCGTCTCGCCCGCGCGGCGAGCCGAGGAATTCCTCCAAGGCGGCCACGCCCTCGGCGAGGCGATCCCGCTCCGAGTCGGCGTAGGCGGCGAGCCGCGCCTTGTACCAATCCGAGGCGAGCACGTAATCGCGATCGAAGAGCCGCCGGAGCTCGGGATTATCCAGCCCGAGGCCCTTCCAGGAACCCTCGGCCATCACGTGGAGTATGGCCGCGAGGGGCGGGATAGCCGCGTCGATGGAGCCGTCGGCCAGGTAATCCTTGGCGACGCGTTCCTGGGCCTCGGCTATGTTGAGAATGCCGTCGGCGAAGTAGTCGAGGCTCTGGAGCTCCGGCCTGAGCACCTCCTCGGGGAAGACCGCCGAGGGCGCGTCGAAGATGCGACCCAGGAAGTGAGAGGCGAAGAGCGGCGTGATACGCCAGCCGAGCCGACCGGCCGGTATGCGCTTGCCCTCGTGCTCGAAGTCCTTGACGCGCTCCAGGTAGCCATGGCCGCAGAGGAAGGCCGGCGAGCGTTCCTCCGGCGATAGCCGGGACCAGAGCTCGGGTACGAGGAGCGATACGTCGTGGTCGACCTTGTAGCGATGCCCGATATAGCCGGCCGCGGTGGAGAAGCCGTCGTAGCCGCCGAGTATGAACCCTAGGAGTGCGTTGTTGAGGTCGGTGGTCGGGCAGAGCGAGTTGAACGGACCCTTGGTCAGCGCCCCCTCGGAACCGGCGCCCGTGGTCGACGGACTCTTGCCCGTAAGCGAGCAGATGAAGTCCATGAAGAGCTCGGGCAGCTCCTGGTAGTGGATGGGCCCGTAGACGGCCAGGGGCCTGATGCCGGCCTTGGGGTCCGAAGGATTATTGCGGCGCCCGGGCAGGACGGCTCCCACGGGGTGGTGGATGGGGGCGTCGGCGGGTACCATGCGGTAGAGCCTGGCGCCGACGTCGGCCAGGTAGCGCTCCAGGGGATTGCGATAGTTAGGGTCGAGCTGCTGGTAGCGCGGATTCTGGGACGGCTTGCCGTCGACCATGCGCGGATGGGACGAGGCGACGAAGTAGCGGAACTCGTCGTCGCGCTCCGCCTCGACTATCATGCGGCGCATGGGCTCCGTATACTCGGATAGCTCGACGAAGCGCTCTACCATCTCCTTGGCCTTGGAGCGGGTCAGCGGCTCGAAGTTAGATATGAAGTTGTCCATCCTGGCCATATCGGCCTCGGCCTGCTTGTCGTAGCCCCGGTGGATGGCGTCGTCGGGTCGCTGGAAGAAGCGAGCCTCGCAGTTCTTGGTGAACTTGATCGATGAGCCGCGCGCGTCGTCGGGTAGGCCCGAGAGCGACGCGGTCGGTACCACGACCGAGGCGCTGATATCGTCCTCCCACTGGATCTTCTCGGCGGGCATGTAGTCCTGGCGCAGCTTATGGATGGAGCGGGCTCCGTTGGGCGTGAAGCCGACGCGGAGGTACGAGGCCTGGACGGGCCTGCCGGCGAATTTGACCACGCTGCCTGCGGCTCCGTTGACGACGTCGGTACCGAAGCGGCTAGCCCAGTCGTCGCCCCATTCGGGCCTGTAGAAGCGCTTGACGAGGAAGACCAGGGCCTTTACGCGCTCGGGTATGGAGGCGAGCCAGGCGTTGTACTCGTCGGTGTAAAGCGGCGACGGGGAGAGGAGCTTGATGACGCTGCCGAGGGAGCGTTTCTCGGAGAGTATGGGGCGGCTGGCGGAGCCATGGTTCTCCGCCGGGTCCCGGAAGCGCTTGCCGAAGGGATAGTCTATGACCGCCTTGGCGGCGGCCATGTCGGCCGCGAAGTCGCCCGTGACGATGGGGCCGTCGCTCATGGCGTCGGTTATGGGCTTGGATATCTCGGACTTGCCGCCGCCCGAGACGGTACAGGGCTTGTGGCAGAGGAGTCCGTCGGCCTGCGTACCGACGAGCCTCCAGGAGCCGGTCCTGGGGTGCTGGTCCATGCGGATACGGTAGCCCGTGGGGTGTACGTAGACCTCGTCCGGCAAGACGCGGAGCTCCCTGGCCTGGCCTTGGCTGGTCCAGGTGGCCTTCTGCGTGTCCAGCGATATGACCGCGTCCTCAGGCAGGTAGACGACCTTGGGGAACATCCTGTCGACCGCGTAGCCCTCGGGATGCTCCTCGACGCGACCCTCGAGGAGGCGCAGCACGTCGTCCAGCGTCTGGCCCTTGGAATGCAGGTTGGTATCGGGCACGAAGCGCGTACCGAGGTTGAAGCTCGGCAGCACCAGGGCTCCGCCCGCGTGCTCCTCCTCCGTGAGCCCGAGTAGGTTGGAGGAGTAGGATATCTGGGTCTTGATCTCTTTCTTCGAATAGCCGAAGTAGTTGTCGGCTATGATGGTGACGACGATGCCCCGCTCGTCCCGGGCGCAGATCTTGAAGGGCCGCCCGTCGTTATAGCGCTCTCCGGGGTCCTTGTAGGCCATGCCGTCGCGGCGCTGGCGCTCGGTGGCCTCGTCCCAGGCCGGTAGCCCCAGGTCCTTCTTGAGGCAGCCCACCAGGTGGGTAGCCAGGATGATGCAGCCCGTGTGCCCGGTCCAATGGAGCGGGTCGAGGGCCGAGTCGTTCATCGAGACGTAGGGGTCGCCAGAGTTGCCGAAGATGCTCTCCACGAAGTCTAGGTTGGCGGCCAGGGACGCAGGCGCGAAGAAGCGCGTCTCCATCGATAGCTCCTCGAGGAGCCCGGAGACCTCGGGGCGGACTATGGGCCTGAGGAGCAGGGAGAGG
>CAZNNA010000090.1:0-8161 GCA_964573825.1 uncultured Treponemataceae bacterium | reverse complement strand
CGCGGTGAACGGCAGGACCAGGAGATCCTCGGGAGGGGCGAGGGCTACCTTGAGAAGCCGCGCGAAGGCCAGCTTTGGTACGGCCTTCTTGTCGAGGGGAACCGGGAGTCCTCCCTCAGCGATATGGAACACGCCCTGGGTCGTTCGCCTATCGTTGGCCGGGTTATGCAGAACGCCGTTGCGTATACGGTAGGACGACAGGGTGGGAGAGCGATACTCGTGGGCGTCGGGCGGCAACGACAGCTCCCGGGCCATGCCGTAGCGGTCGAGGACGAGCGTCCGCGAGGGCAGCCTCGGCCTGTCGCTCGGCGCGAGCTCGGCTAGGTAGGCATCGAGGAAGTCCTGGATGCGAGCGTCGGCCGGCGGTAGGTAATCGGCCAGGAGGCGTTCCTTCTCGCGAAAGTTGGATAGCATATCGTTGGCGAGCTCGAGGAAGGCCGTGCCCTCCTTGGAGTAGACAGGCAGGCCAAGGGAGGCCAGCTTGAGGTTGATATAGGCCAAGAGTCGGCCGCGCTCCGCGGGCGAGCGGCGGTCTAGGGTGGCTCCGAAATCGCGCTTAATGGGCATGAGGGCCTCCGTTCTTGCTCTAGCGGGGCCTTTAGGGGCCCCGGGAATATCCTAGTATGAACGGGCCGTTTTTACCATACGCGACGGACAAGTCGCGGCCTTTCGTGCTATACCTAGCCATGGCTCGCGATGAATTGACGAACGTCCTCGACTATATCCTCAATCGGGCCGGGCCAGGCGAATTCGAGGCCGTGGTCAAGGCCTGCGAGCGGCGCAGGCGCGATCAGGGCCGCTTCGCCGGGCTCGGCGGGCTCAACCCCGGCGCCCTGGCCTCCAGGATGGCCGCCTCGGTGCAGGAGGGCGTGGACGAGAGCGTGGAGCGGCTCAGGGGAACCGTGCGCGACTACGTGGCCCGCATCGTGCGGCAACGCGAGCCGGGCGCCAGCGACGAGCAGATAGAGGCCTTGCTCGATTCCTGCCTACCCGACAGGCGCCTGGGCGCCGACGGCGGCTCCGGGTGGGCTCCGGGCGACGGAAGCGACTCCGGCCTGCCTCCCGAGGCCCTAGCCGCTATGGTTCGCGACTTCTGCGATTTTTCCTTGGGCGCTATGCCCCCTTCCAAGCAGAAGGAGCTCTGGGATAATCTACCGGACTGGAAGGACCTCTATTGGAAGACCTTCCCGCCGTCCGTGAAGGCCTTCGTCAAGGCGTACCTCGAGGGACGCATGGACGACGAGGAATTCTGGTCCGCCGTCCTGAGCGTGCTCGGCCTCTAGCCTCGTTTCGCTAGGCCCGGACCCGCGCGGTCCGGGGCTATCCCCCGCGACGGCGAGCTCCTCGTGAAGGCGAGTTCCTCGCGACGGCGAGTAAGCGAAAGGCGGAATACCATGGATAGGCAACGTACGGAAGGCGGCCCCCGGGCGAGCGGAGTCACCCTGGGGCGACTGCCCGCCGGGCCCTTGAACGCTATAGTCGACGTCGAGGGCGTGCTCGTAGGCCACGCGACCCTGGCCGAAGGGGAACTGCAGACCGGCGTGACGGCCATACTCCCGCACGGCGGTAATCTCTTCAAGGATAAGGTGCCCGCCGCCTGCCGAGTGATAAACGGCTTCGGCAAGTCGGCCGGCCTCGTCCAGGTGGCGGAGCTCGGTACGATCGAGTCGCCCATACTCCTCTCTAACACCTTCTCCGTGCCCGCCTGCGTCGAGGGCGGCCTGGACCTGCTCCTGGCCGAGAACGACGATATAGCCCGGACGACGGGCAGCGCCAACGTCGTGGCCATGGAATGCAACGACGGCTACCTGTCCGACATGCGCCGCATGGCCGTGACGCGAGCCCACGTCGCCCGGGCCGTAGCGGCGGCCAGGGCGGGTCTCGGCGCGGCCTCCGGTAGCGGCTCGGGGAGCCGGACCGCCTTCGAGCGCGGGGCCGTGGGCGCCGGGCGCGGCATGAGCTGCTACGGGCTCAAGGGCGGCATAGGCAGCTCCAGCCGCGTGGCCCCGCTCGGTACGGGGCTCTCCTCGTATACGGTCGGCGCCCTCCTCCTGACCAACTTCGGGCGCCTCGAGGAACTCGTCATCGGGGGGCGGTACGTAGGCCGGGAGATCATGGCCTCGGGCGGCGCCGAGGGCTTGGCCCGCGAGGCCGCCGGCCGCGCCGGCGACGGCTCGGGCGTGGGGCGGCCTGGCGCCGGCTCGGTCATAGTCGTACTGGCCACCGACGCCCCCCTGGACGCGCGCCAGCTCGGCCGGCTATGCATGCGCGCCGCTAGCGGGCTGGCCCGTACCGGGGCGACGATAGGCCACGGCTCGGGGGAGATAGCCCTGGCCTTCTCCACCGCCTATCGCGTGCCGCACTACCCGGAGGACGCTCCCGTCGCGCGGCCGGCGCTGCACGAGGACCACCTCGACCCGCTCTTCGAGGCGGCCACGGAGGCGGTCGAGGAGGCCGTCATCGATTCCCTCTTCTCCGCCGTAACGGTGACCGGGCGGGCGGGCCACAGGCGACTGGCGCTCCGCGACCTGGGGCTCTTCTAGCGAGAGGCCGGCGCGGGGCCCCCGGCGCGGGGCCCCCGGTTCGAGGCCCTAGGTCCGGGGGCTCGGTTGACACCCTCAGGGCCGACGCGTAGAGTGGCCGTCCGGGGGCCGAGGCGGCCCCGCATCAACGCGCGAGGAACATGCATCATGATAAGGCTCTGCATATTCGATATGGGCGGCGTAGTCATACGCGACTTCAACGTAGCCCGCCCCCTCCTTGCCTTCCTCGGGCGACCCGAGGCGAGCATCTCCGGCATAGACCCTCGGATACGCGACGCCCTGCTCGCCCACAACATCGGGGCCGTCAGCGAGGAGGAATTCTGGCGAGTCTACGCCGAGGCTACCGGCAGCGCCGTACCCGCAGGCGGCGGCAGCCTCCTGGCGCGTTTCTTCAACCCGACCATCGACGGTCCGACCGTCGACTTGATCGAAGAGCTGAAGGCGAGCGGGCTCCGCGTCGTCTGCGGCACCAACGTGATCGACGGCCACTATAGGAAGCACCTCGAGAACGACGACTACCGCTGTTTCCAGCGCGTCTACGCCTCGCACCTCCTGGGCGCGGCCAAGCCGGATCGGGCCTTCTACGAGCGCATCCTCGCGGCGGAGGGAGCGGCTCCCTCCGAGGCCTTCTTTACCGACGACGCCGCCGAGAACGCGGAGGCCGCCCAGGCACTAGGTATAGCCTCCTACCGCTACGACGACGCCATGGGTCTTCGAGCCAGGCTCGTCGAGCTCGGGATCCTCTCCTAGGGCCGGCCGGGGGAGGGCCTTTCCCTTCCCCCGACGCGCCGCCCCGTCGTCCTTGAAATATAATTTCAAAAAAAAGTTGACATCTGTAACATATCGTGTTTTCATTATGCCACCATCGCTCATTCGGAGGAACCAATGAAAAAGGGGAGCATGCTCACCCTGTCCGTCGCGCTGATCGCGGCCTGCCTGCTGGCGGCTTGCGGCGGTACTGGCGGCGCGGACAAGAGCAACACGCTACGGCTTATCTACGGTAGCGAGGCCACGACGCTGAACTCGTTCACCAGCGGCACTGCCGCCGACTGGCACGCCGTATCCAATACGATAGACGGCCTCGTCGGTACGGACAAGTACGGCAACGAGACGCCGGCCCTGGCCGAGAGCTGGACCGTCAGTCCCGACGGCACGGTCTACACCTTCAAGATACGCAAGGGCATCAAGTGGGTGGATTACGCCGGCAAGGCCAAGGGCGACCTGACGGCCAAGGACTTCGTGACGGTAGCCGAGTTCATCTGCACGCCCGCCAACGCCGCGGCCTCCACCATGTACTTCGAGGGGATCATAAAGGGAGCCAAGGACTTCATTGCCGGGGCCACCACCGATTTCTCCACCGTCGGCTTCAAGGCCCTGGACGACCACACCCTGGAGATCGTCCTCGAGGGACCGCTGCCGTACTTCCTGTCCTACGGCGGCAGCTACATGCCCGCCTACACGCCGCTCTTCAAGGAACTCGGCGATAAGTACGGGGCCGACCATCGATCCATCTACTACGTGGGCCCCTACCGCCTGGCCGATTACCAGCCCCAGACCAAGCGCGTCTACGAGAAGAACGAGCAGTACTGGGACAAGGACAACGTCCATATCAAGAAGATCGTCATGACCTACAACGCCGAGGCCAAGACGCTCGCCCCCGAGATGTTCCTGCGCGGCGAGATAGACCAGGCTGACATCAACACGAGCATCCTGGACGAGTGGATGAAGAATCCCAAGACCAAGGACATCGTCATCCCCGGCAGGCCGGACACGACCTACATGTACTACTACGCCTTCAACTACGATCCGCAGTTCGAGGCCGAGTACGAGCCCGGGAACTGGAAGAAGGCCGTCAACAACGAGAGCTTCAGGCAGTCGCTCTACTGGGGCCTCAACCGCTACAAGGCCCTCCTGACGACCGATCCCTACAACGCCGAGCTCATGCTGACCAACAGCATCACCGCACAGACCTGGTGCGACGTCGACGGCGTGGACTTCACCAAGATCGGCCCCATGGCCGAGCTCACCGCCCGCCCGAACTACAGCTTCGACGAGGCCAAGGCCCTCGAGTACAAGGCCAAGGCCGTCGCCGAGCTCAAGAAGGCCGGCGCCAAGTTCCCGGTCAAGATGCTCATGCCCTATAACCCGTCAGCCGGCGCGTGGGAGCTCGAGGTGCAGGTCGTCAAGCAGCAGCTCGAGGGCCTCCTCGGCAAGGACTACATCGAGTGCATCCTGCAGGCCGGGCCCTCCACCGGCTTCCTGACGAGCGTCCGCCGCGCCGGCAAGTTCGCCTTCATGAAATGCAATAACGGCGCCAAGATCAGGGACCCGATAGCCTGGCAGCCCGCCTTCGGCCCCAAGAACACCTGGACCTTCATCCAGAAGTCCGAGGATCCGAGGACTGTGGCCGACGTGGCGAAGTACTACTCCCTTATCGACGAGGGCAAGGCCGTCCACACGAAGTCCATGGCCCGCTACGCCAAGTTCGCTGAGGCGGAGGCCCTGCTCCTGTCCAAGGCCTACGTGATCCCCTATGCCACCGATACGACCGGCTACACGGTCACGCGCTTCAATCCCCTCGATTCCGAGGATACGAGCAGCAGGCGCTTCAAGTTCCTGAAGATGCTCCCCGAGCCCCTCAAGGCCGAGGAATTCAAGAGCCTCTACAAGCAGTGGCTCGTCGAGAGGGAAGCCTCCATCAAGAAGTAATCGCGGTGGGGCGCCGATCGTACGGCGTCCCTTCGCCTAGGCTCAACGCGGCGAGGCTCTCCTCGGAGGGAGCCTCGCCCTTCCATCGAACCAGGAGATACCCGCATGGCAGCCTACCTGATCAAGCGCCTCGCGCGCTCGGTCGCCAGCCTCTGCATAATCGTTTCCGTCGTCTTCTGCCTGCTCCGGCTCATGCCCATCGAGGGCTACTTTCCCAACTTCGAGAAGATGAGCGAGCAGCAGATACAGAACGGCCTCGAGAGGCTCGGGCTCGACGATCCGGTACACGTACAGCTGGGCGCCTTCTTCAAGCAGCTCCTACGGGGCGACCTCGGGGTCTCCAACAAGTATCGCGTGAACTATCCCATAGCCTCGATCCTGGCCCAGAAGGCGCCCGTGTCCATCCGCTTCGGGCTCCTGGCCATGGGCATCAGCCTGCCCCTGGGGCTAGGGCTCGGCGTCCTCATGGCGGGTAAGAAGCGCGGCGCCTGGGACCGCCTGGGCACCGCGTACATCGTGCTCATCCAGGCGGTGCCGGCCGCCATATACTACCTCTTCATCCAGCTCTACGGCACGAGCTGGCTACGGCTCAACATCCTCTACGACGCCGATAGGCCCTCGAGCATGATACTGCCCATAGTCTCCCTGGCCCTGCCTTCCATAGCGGGCTACGCGATGTGGCTCCGGCGCTACATGGTGGACGAGACTAATAAGGATTACATCAAGCTGGCTCGCGCCAAGGGCGTGCCGGCTAGGGCCATCTGGTTCAAGCACGTCTTCAGGAACTCCGTCGTTCCCATAGTCCAGCTCATCCCGAGCTCGCTCCTCCTTACCATAGCGGGCTCCATCTATATCGAGTCGCTCTACTCCATACCGGGCATGGGCGGCCTGCTCGTCGACGTCATCAAGCGGCAGGATAACACGATGGTACAGGCCCTCGTGATAGTCTTCGCCTCCCTGAGCATCGTGGGACTACTCGTGGGGGACATGCTCATGGCCCTGGTAGACCCGCGCATTCGCCTGGCCAAGAAGGACGGAGCGCGCTAATGAGTAAGTATTCCATCACCGAGGGCCTGGCCCGTCGCTTCGAGTCCAGGCTCGGCACGGCCGCGGCGGCCGTAGTCCCGGGCCCCGTCGGTAAGGCGTGCCGCGACGGCGGCGACGACGGCATCGCCGACGGCATCGCCGACGGCATCGCCGACGCCTCGGGCACCCGCCCGGCGAGCCTGGCCGCTCCCGACGCCGCAGGCCCCGACGACCTTTCGCCCGAGGCGATGGCGGCCCTCCCCGGAGACATGTTCAGGGAAGTCGCCTACGACGAGGCCGGCGCCGAGCGGACGGCGTACTCGAATTACTCCTATTGGGGGAGCACGCTCAAGGCCTTCCTGGCCGATCGCGTCGCCGTCATAACCCTGTCGATCGTCCTCGCCATCCTGGCCGTGACCATGATACAGCCGCTGCTGCCGGGACAGTACGACCCGAACCTCATCAATAACGACCCGGGCACGGGACTGCAGCTGGCTAATCGCCGCCCGAGCGCCCAGTTCTGGTTCGGCACCAACTCCATAGGCCAGGACCTCTGGGCCCGGCTCTGGGCCGGTACCAGGACCTCACTGTTCATCGGTTTCTCGGTGGCCGTCGTGCAGGCGCTCATAGGCATCACCATGGGCATGCTCTGGGGCTACGTCCGCCAGCTGGACTTCCTCTTCACCGAGCTCTACAACATAGTCGATAACATACCGTCTACGATCATCCTGGTGCTCGCCTCCTATCTCATGAAGCCGAGCGTGCCAACCATCATCATCGCTATGTGCGTCACCGGATGGCTCGGCATGGCGCGCTTCATACGCAACCAGGTGCTCATCATCCGCGACCGGGACTTCAACCTGGCCTCGCGCTGCCTCGGTACGTCGCTCCCCAGGGTCATAGGCCGGAACCTCCTGCCGCACATGGTATCGGTCATCGTGCTGCGCATGGCCCTGGCCATACCCGGCGCCATAGGCTCCGAGGTCTTCCTGACCTACATAGGCCTCGGCCTGCCGCTCGAGACGCCCTCGCTCGGTAACCTGGTCAACACGGGGCGCATCCTCATGATGTCGCCGAGCCTGCGCTACCAGCTCCTCTTCCCGGCGGCGGTGCTGTCGGTCATAACCATATGCTTCTACCTCTGCGGCAACGCCTTCGCCGACGCCGCGGATCCCAAGAACCACGTCTAGGACGGACACCATGGAACGCGACATAGCGCTCAGCGCGCGCGACCTGCATATAGAATTCAGCCTCCGTAAGCGTACCCTCAAGGCGATACGCGGCATATCCCTGGACCTGTACCGGGGAGAGAGCCTGGCCATAGTCGGCGAGTCGGGATCGGGCAAGTCGGTGCTTACGAAGAGCTTCATAGGGCTACTCGACAAGAACGGCCGCGTGAGCTCCGGCTCCATCACGTACGACGGGCGGGACCTGGCCGCGCTCCATGACGAGCGCGAGTGGGAGGCCATCCGCGGCAAGCGCATAGCGATGGTCATGCAGGATCCCATGACGAGCCTTAACCCGCTCAAGACCATCGGCTGGCAGATACGCGAGGCGCTCGGCTACCACCAGGGTTTACGCGGCGAGGCTGCCCGGCGGGAGGCCGAGCGCCTCCTGGCCGACGTAGGCATACCCGACCCCGCGACCCGCGCCCGCCAGTACCCCCACGAGTTCTCGGGCGGCATGAGGCAGCGCGTCTGCATAGCCATAGCCATGGCCTGCAAGCCCGAGATACTGATATGCGACGAGCCGACGACTGCCCTGGACGTGACCATCCAGGCCCAGATCCTCAGGCTCATCAAGGACCTGAAGGCCAAGTACTCGCTGACGACCATCTACATCACCCACGACCTGGGCGTCGTCGCCAGCGTGGCCGACAGGAT
>CAZNNA010000089.1:0-11179 GCA_964573825.1 uncultured Treponemataceae bacterium | reverse complement strand
TGGTCCGCGAGTCCAGGCAGCTCATGCAGAAGCTCGGCAGGGAGCCTAGCGACGAGGAGGTCGCCCAGCAGCTCGGCTGGCCGGTCTCCAGGGTCAAGAGCGTCAAGAACGTCGCCCGCGAGCCCATAAGCCTCGAGACGCCCATCGGCGAGGACGAGGATAGCCTCCTCGGCGACTTCATCGAGGACAAGGAGATAGAGAATCCCAGCGTCCAGACCGACTATAAGCTGCTCCAGGAGCAGATACGCTCGGTCCTGTCTACGCTGCCCCCGCGCGAGCAGGAGGTACTCCGCATGCGCTTCGGCCTCGACGACGGCTACTCGCTGACCCTCGAGGAGGTCGGCCTCTACTTCAACGTGACGAGGGAGCGCATAAGGCAGATAGAGGCCAAGGCGCTCAAGAAGCTTAGGCATTTCAAGCGTAGCCAGAAGCTCCGCGACTACGTCGACCATTAGGCGTCGCCCCGGCGGCCACGTTGCTATCGGGCGGCCCGCCGTGCTATAATCCCGCGATCTTCGCCTGGGCGAACTTCGCGAAAACCTACTACTGAGGTGAAACCATATGCTGATGGAAGAGCTCTTCGAGCGACTGCGCACGTTCCAGGAACTACTCATGGAGCGCGTCGCCATTGAGAAAGACGTACGCGAGCTGCCCAAGTCCATAGCGGCTCAAGAGGAAGTGCTCGCGCGCGCCAGGAAGAGCTACGGCGAGCGGAGCCAGCGGCTCGCCGAGGTACAGGGCAGGGTAGGCGAGCTCAGGGCCGAGCTGGCCGACGTCGTGGCGCACAAGGACAAGTCCGAGCAGCAGATGGATTCCATCTCCAGCCCCCGCGAATTCGAGGCGCTCAACAAGGAGATCACCGAGGCCGGCCTCAAGGAGGACCAGCTCCGGAAGGACCTCAAGCGCGAGGAGGAGAATCTCCGCGAGGCCGAGGGCGAGGTGGCCGCCAGCGGGGCGCTCATCTCGTCCCAGGAGGCGGAGATCGGCGAGAAGCGCGCCCGCATCCTTAACGAGGAAGCCTCGATGCACGCCAGGATCGACGAGCTCAGGGCCAAGGAGACGGAGCTGACCAAGGATATCGATCCCGAGGTCGTCTTCAAGTTCGAGCGCATCATCAAGTCCAAGCAGGGCGTCGGTATCGTACCGGTCAGGGGCGTCGTGTGCTCCGGCTGCTCCATGATCCTGCCCGCCCAGTTCGTCAACGACGTGAGGCAGAGCGACAAGATAGTCTTCTGCCCCTACTGCTCGCGCGTCCTCTTCTACGAGGACGGCGACGAGTCCCAGGGCGCCATGATCGTGGATATCGAATCGGGTTCGCTCGCCGACCTCGACGACTTCGAGGAAGAGGGCGACGGCGATTACGACGGCGAAGACGATATGGACGGGGATTCCGACAAGGGTGCCCTGGACGATTCGGACAACTAGGCAATCAGGGGACGAACCGGGTCGCCGCCGCATCCGCTTCCGTTAGGGAGGCGGGGCGGAGGAAAGTCCGGGCTCGATAGGACGCGACGCCGGCTAACGGCCGGGGGCGCTGCCGGCGACGGCCGCGCAACAGATAGCGCAACAGAAAGCGAACCGCCCCGGCGCCGCGAGGTGCCGAGGTAAGGGTGAAAAGGTGGGGTAAGAGCCCACCGCGTCCGTGGCGACACGGACGGCACGGCAAGCCTCGTCGCGAGCAAGGCTGAACAGCGGGCGCGCGGTTCGCGCGGGGAGGCCGAAAGGCCTCCCGGGCCCGCGGGTAGGCCGCGGAAGCCCGTCCGCAAGGACGGGCGAAGATGGATGGCGACCGCCGCGAAAGCGGTACGGAACCCGGCTTATAGGTTCGTCCCTTTTACTTTCATTTCATTGACGCATGCTATCGGCTCATGGTACAACCAACCGATAGGCATGAACGAGCATACCCCCGGCTACTCGCGTGGCTCCGATCCTTACCTCAAGAAGCTCAAGCGCCGCAAGGCCTTCATCGGCCTGGCGGCGGCTACAGGCGTAGCCGTAGCCTTGACGGCCATCGCGTCGCTCGCCGTCTCCGCGGCGCGAGCCAGGGCGGTCCCCGTCGCGAGGCAGGAAGAGGTGCTCGAGCTCTGGCAGGCCCGCGACTACGCGGCGGTACGGGCGGCCTGCTCCGACGCCCTCGGGCGCGTACCCCTCGACCCGTTCTACCTATCCATGAACGGTTACGCCTGCTTCTACCTGGCCCTCGCCGAGGGCGACGCGGAGGCTCGGTCAAAGGGCATGGACGAGGCAGTATTCTCCATACGCAAGGCCCTCATCTCCGACTCAGCCCCCCTGCGGGCCGAATCGTCTTACATACTAGGGAAGGCCTATTTCCATAAGGGCCCCGAGTACTATCCCGACGCCATCGAGTATATAGAGGCGGCCAGGGCGCTCGGGCTGGCCATGAGCGACGCCTGGGAGTACCTGGCCATGGCTTCGGTCGGGATAGGGCGGCGGCAGGACGCGGCCTCGTACTTCGCCAGCGCCATAGAGGCCAAGCCGGGCTCTCCGGAACTAGCGCTAGCGGCGGCGCTCAACGCCCGGGAGCTCGGGGACGCCGCGCGCGCCGAGGCGCTCGCGCTATCCGCCCGATCCCTCTCATCCGACGACTTCCTCACCGAGCGCTGCGACTTCGTGCTCGGGGAACTCTATGTAGAATCGGGCCGCGCGGCGGAGGCGCTAGCGCTTTTCGAGGGCATACTAGCTCGGAACCCGGAGTCGGCGGACGCCTGGTATCGCCAGGGGCTCGTGCACCTGGGAGCCGGCGACTCGCTCAAGGCGAGGGCCGCCTGGCGCAAGGCCATCTCGATAGACCCTATGCACGCTGGAGCGCGTCAAAAACTATCTGAACGATCCTAGGGACATCAAGGAGAGCGCAACATGGCGAAACGAAGGCTGCTGGACTCGCTGGCACTCGATATCGGAATAGATCTCGGCACCTGCAACACGCTCGTATACGTGCGAGGCAAGGGCATCGTCATAAACGAACCGTCGGTGGTGGCCGTCGAGCGCGGTACCAAGCGAGTCATAGCCGTCGGCTCCGAGGCTAAGCGCATGCTCTGGAAGACGCCGGGCAATATCATAGCCATACGCCCGCTGCGGGACGGCGTCATAGCCGATCCCGATACCACCGAGAAGATGATCAAGTACTTCATACAGAAGGTCATCCCCCGGCGCTGGTTCATAAAGCCGCGCATGGTCATAGGCATACCTACCTGCATAACCGAGGTCGAGCGGCGGGCCGTCGTGGAGGCCGCGTACAAGGCCGGCGCCAGGGAGGTAGAGGTGCTGCCCGAGTCGCTGGCCGCGGCCATTGGCTCCGACATACCGATTCATGAGCCCGCCGGTCACATGATATGCGATATTGGCGGCGGCACGACCGAGATATCGGTCATCTCCCTCAAGGACCTCGTCGTGACCAACGCCATACGCATAGGCGGCGACGAGTTCGACGAGGCAATCATCAAGCACATACGCGCGGCGCATAACCTCATCATAGGCGAGCAGACGGCCGAGCGGCTCAAGATAGAGATAGGCAACGCCAGCCCCGACAAGGTCATAGAGAAGGTAGAGATTAAAGGCACCGACGCCATCACGGGCCTCCCGAGGCGCCTGGAGATCGACTCGGTCGAGGTCCGCGAGGCCCTCCAGGAGCCGGTGAACCAGATCGTCGAGGAGATCAAGAAGACCCTCGGCCAGACGCCGCCGGAACTCGCTGCCGACATCGTCGAGCGAGGCATCGTCATGGCCGGCGGAGGATCGCTCCTCAAGGGCCTGCCGCGGCTCATTGCCAAGGAGACGGGCGTGCCGGTCATCCTGGCTGAGCGCCCGCTCGAATGCGTGGCCATTGGCGCCGGTAAGTACTTCGAGGCCATCCAGGGCGTCGACGTCGCCTTCGGGTCCGCGAGCTCGATGAACCTCTAGCGCGATGCGTCGTATCAACCGCGGGACGCTGCGCCGCACGCTCGGCTCGGCACTCCTCGTCGGCTTGGCGCTCCTCGTGCTGATCGTATCGACGCGAAGCCTGTCCGGCCTGCCCGAGCGCGTAGGGTTGTCGGTCATGTCGTTCTTCCAGCGAGGCTTCGACGCCGTCTCGAGCTTCGTCGGCGATACGATTAACAGCGTCGCCGAGCTACGGAGGCTCCAGGACTCCTACGAGGAGCTGCTAGGGCGAGTCGAGCGGCTAGGCAACCTCGAGCGCGACTACTCTGACCTGAAGCAGGAGAACGAGCGGCTCAAGGAACAGCTCGGCTACTCGCTCGAGTCGTCCCAGGTCTACGTATCCGCCAAGATCATCGCGCGCGATCCGGAGAACGTCTATTCGTCGCTCGTGATCAACAAGGGCGCTATCCATGGCATAGTCAAGAACGACGCCGTCGTGGCCTACCAGGACGGCTCGGAGGGCCTCGTAGGCCGCGTCGTGGAGGTCTCTAGGTCGACCTGCATCGTGGCCCCGATCTTCGACGCCTCTACCTACGTGGCGATAAAGCTAGAGCGATCCCGCTACGACGGCCTGGCGCTAGGCCAGGGCAGCGCCGACCTGCCCCTGGTCATACGCTACGTCAAGAAGCGCGCCAAGGACGAGATACAGTACGGGGACCTCGTCGTGACGAGCGGCATGCAATCCCTGTACCCGGCCGGCATCGGGGTCGGGCGCGTGACCAAGGTCAGCGATCGCGACTACCTGACGTCGCTCGAGCTCGAGATGGAACCGACGCTCGACTTCGGGCGGCTCGAGTACGTATTCGTCATAACCGACTCCGGCGACGGAGCAGCGGGAAAGGAGCCCTAGGCCATGCTTCGCAGATGGGTACTCTCCCTGGGCCTCATACTCGCCTTCGTCGCGCTGCAGTCCACGTGGCTCGGCTATATCGCCGTCTATGCCGTCATCCCCGACCTGTCGCTCCTCGCCGTCGTGTACCTGGCCTTCAAGAGCCCTACCGTCCAGGGGCAGAGCCTCGGCTTCGTGGCCGGCCTCATAGAGGACGGCATCAGCGCCGCGCCCTTCGGGCTCAACGCCTTCGTTAAGGCGGGCGTCGCGCTGCTGTCGAACCTGCTGTCGGGTAAATTCTATATAGACAGGCTCCTCATGCCCGCCGTCTTCGGGCTCGCGGCCACGCTGGCCAAGGCTGGCTACCTGGCGGTGCTGGCGTTCTTCTTCAAGGGCGCCGTCGTTCCCTACGATTTGGCGGCCAGGACCCTCTGGATCGAGTGCGCCTATAACGCCGTCGCGGCTCCCGTACTCTTCTTGGCGATGTCTCCCCTCGAGCGCTTCCTCGTCATTCCGGAAAGGAATCGATGAGCGATTTCGGAGAGCGGACGCGGGCCGGCTACGGGCGCAAGACGGCCCTGCTCATCATACTCGCCTCCGCCGTCTTCATGGTCTACTCGTCGTATCTCCTGTACCTTCAGCTCGTGCGAGGCAGCGAGTACCAGCGCAAGGCCGTGACCATATCGCGGCAGATCGAGCGCCTCCCCGCGCAGAGGGGAGAGATATACGACCGGAACTATAACCTCCCGCTCGTGCTCAACGTCGATTCCTTCGCGCTCGCCATGGTTCCCGGAGAGGTTCCGGCCGACATGCGCGATACCGTCTTCCTGAAGCTCGCGTCGGTCCTCGACGAGCCCGTGGACGAGCTTCGGCGGCGCGTACCGCCCTCGTACTACCGCATGTTCCAGCAGGTCGAGCTCGCGTCGTCGGTCGACCAATCGGTCATAACCCGGATAGCGGAGCGCATCGACGAATTCCCGGGCATCTCCTGGTACTCCCGCCCTAAGCGCAACTACCTCGAGTCGGGCAGCTTCTCCCATATCATAGGCTACGTGGGCGACATAACGAGGGACGAGCTGAAGCTGTACTACAACCGCGGCTACCAGGTAGGCGACACCATAGGCAAGACGGGCATTGAGCGACAATACGACCATGTACTGCGCGGCACGGACGGCAGGCAATACAAGACCGTCGACGTACGCGGACGTAACGTCGATATAGCCTCGAGGAGCGTCGAGCCACCGTTGATGGGCAAGAACATCATGCTGACCATCGACCGTCCGACGCAGATCCTCGCCGAGAAGGCGCTCGGCGAGCGCATCGGCTCGATGGTAGTCCTGAAGCCGTCGAGCGGCGAGATCCTGGCCCTGGCGTCGTACCCCTCGTTCAACGCGAATGACATCGTGGCCAAGGGAGGCAATAACACCTACGCGAGGCTACTGGCCGACGAGCGCACGCCGCTCATCCACCGGGCCTTCCAGTCCAGCTACCCGCCAGCCTCCACCTACAAGGCGATAATGACCGCGGCTATACTCGAGGAGAAGGCCATCCCTCCCGAGGAGACCGTACTGTGCGCCGGCGAGATCAGCTACGGCGATCGAGTCTTCCGCTGCTGGATACGCAAGCCGGGGCACGGGCGGCTCGACCTCGCCGGGGCGCTCGCGCAGTCCTGCGACGTATACTTCTGGGAGGTGGCGCGAGACAAGCTAGGCATCGAGCGAATCGTCTCGTACTCGAAGGAGTTCGGCTTCGGTCAGCTCACGGGCATCGACCTGCCCGGAGAGGCGGCCGGCTTCGTGCCTACGCCCCAGTGGAAGGAGCGGCGCTTTCACGAGAAGTGGCTCGGGGGCGATACGCTCAACCTATCGATCGGGCAGGGCTACCTGCTTACCACCCCGCTCCAGGTGGCGAACATGCTGGCGATGATAGTCAACGAGGGAGTCATCTATAGGCCCCACCTCCTCAAGGAGGTACGCGATCCACGCGACGGCTCCATACTGACCAAGGTGACGCCCGAGGTCCTGGCCGCCTCGAGCATATCCAAGGAAACGTTCAAGAGAACCCAGGAGGACCTGCGCGGCGTCATCGTGAGCGGAACGGCGCGTTACCCCGTAAGCACCAAGGCCGTTACCGTAGCCGGCAAGACCGGCACGGCCGAGGTCGGGCTGGTCGACCGTTGGCATTCCTGGTTCGTCGGCTACGGCCCCTACGGCGCCGAAAACCCGGAAGACGTGATTATAGTCGTAGCCATGATAGAGGCTGCGAACCCGTGGGAATGGTGGGCCCCCTATGCGACCAATATCGTGTTCCAAGGCTATTTCGCCGGCCAGACCTACGAGGAGGCGGCCTCTACGCTGGGCCTGCTCGGGCGGACCGCTGCGCCCGCGACGAGGGTAGAGTAGTGGCGCCCATCCTTAAGCTCGTCAAGGCGGTGGACTGGACCATAGTCGCGGCCCTCGCGGTCCTCATGGTCATCGGCATACTATTCATCTACTCGTCCGGCGTCACCAGCACCGGAGAGCTCGTGTCCACGGAGTATACGAAGCAGGTCGTCTGGGCCGTATCCGGCCTCGCGCTCCTCGCCGCGGCCATACTCATCGATACGAGGCGCCTAGGGGATTACCTGCCACTGGTCTACGGCCTATCCATTGCGCTCCTCGTCTATACGCGGCTGTTCGGCAAGGTGGTCAACGGGGCGCGCTCGTGGCTGACGCTCATCGGCGACTACGGCATCCAGCCCTCGGAATTCGTCAAGGTCAGCAGCGCCCTCTTCCTCGCGCGGTACCTCGAGCGCAGCTCCCACGAGCCCTCCACGTTCAGGCGCTTCGTACTGTCCTTCGCCATCGTGGCGCTCCCCATGGGGCTCGTGCTCGTACAGCCGGACTTCGGCACCGCGCTCGTCTTCATTCCCCTGTACCTGGCTATGGCCTACGTAGGGGGGATCAATAGGCGCTACCTCGTGTTCTTCATCCTCGTCGGCGCCATAACCAGCGTCCTGACGGTCATGCCGCTTTGGCAGAAGCTCATCGTGGCCAACCCGTCGATATTCCTACGCATCTTCTACGAGAAGCCCTATGTGTACTATACGCTTTCCGTCATAGGCGTCGCGCTCCTCCTATCGCTGCTCGGCTATCGCTTCTTCAAGAAGCCGTACTACTACTGGACTTCCTTCGCCTCCATGATCCTGGCCCTGGGCCTGGCCGCCTCACTGGCCGGCCATCGATTCCTCAAGGACTACCAGATCATGCGCCTCGTCGTGTTCCTCGACCCGAGCATCGATCCGCTCGGCTCGGGCTGGAACATACTGCAGTCCATCACCGCCATTGGCTCGGGCGGTCTATCGGGCAAGGGCTTCCTCCAGGGGACGCAGAGCCATTACCGGTACCTGCCGCAGCAGAGCACCGATTTCATATTCAGCATCATATCCGAGGAGCTCGGCTTCATAGGCGGCATAGCGATCTTCGCGCTCTTCCTGTACGTGCTCGTCCGCCTGGCGCTCATCATTCGATCGCAGCGCGGAATCGCCCAGGCCTCCTTCGTGGCCGGCATCTTCGGCATCATTATCTTTCACTTCGTCATCAACGCCGGGATGGCCATGGGCATCATGCCGATAACGGGCATCCCGCTCCTGTTCCTGTCGTACGGGGGCTCTTCGCTCTGGGCCATATGCATCGGCGTTGGACTCTGCCTGGGCATAGGCGCCAGGAAGTACGACTCATGACATCCGTGCGCCCGTGCGAGTCGCTGCGGACGGAGCTTCCCAAGATCCAGAAGCCGGCCCGCTACCTGGGGGGCGAGGCCCGGTCGGCGCGCAAGCCCGAGGCCGGCTTCCGCGTGGCACTCTGCTTCCCCGATCTCTACGAGATAGGCATGGCTAATAACGCCATGCGCATACTCTACGCGGGACTTAACGCCCTCGACGGCGTCGCCTGCGAGCGTGTATTCGCCGTCGCGCCCGATTACGAGGCCCTCCTTCGAGCCAAGGGCCTCCCGCTCTACGGCCTCGAGACCGGCCTCCCGCTCAGCGACTTCGACCTGGTCGCCTTTACCATGGGCTACGAGCTGGCGGCGACCAACGTGCTGTCGGTGCTCGACCTCGGGGGCATAGCCCTGAGCTCCCAGGCCCGCGGCCCGGGCGAGCCCGTCGTCATCGCCGGAGGCCCGGCCATAAGCAATCCCGCGCCCTACGGCGATATACTGGACGCCGTCTGGATAGGCGAGGCTGAGGACGCCTTCTTCAGGCTCGTAGCGGCGGCCCGCGATCGCAAGCGCGAGGGTTCCGGCCGCGGCGGCCTCCTGGCCCTGCTCGCCGAGGAACCCGCCGTCTGGCGCCCCGGCAAGCGAGCGAGGCGACGGGTCTACGAAGGCTTCTCCGGATCCGCCCCCTTGCCGCCCTTTCCCGTGCCGACGGTCAAGCCCGTGCAGGATCACGGCGTCGTGGAGATAATGAGGGGCTGCCCCAACGGTTGCCGTTTCTGCCACGCCGGCGTCTACTATAGGCCTAGGCGACTCCGGACCGTGGACGCCATACTCGCCGACGTCGAGGCGCGAGTCGCCGAGGGGCATAGGGAGATCAGCCTATCCTCGCTATCGAGCGGTGACTATCCAGGCATAGCGTCGCTCCTCGGCATGCTCAAGGATCGCTGGTCCGATAGCGGCGTATCCTTCCAGCTGCCCTCCCTCAAGGTGGAGTCCTTTCCCCTGGACGCGCTCGAGGCGCTCTCGGGCGGCGCTCGCAAGAGCGGCCTGACCTTCGCCGTCGAGACTCCCCTCGAGGCCTGGCAGCTCGCGCTCAATAAGCGGGTGGGCATCGATAAGATCAAGGCCATCCTGGCCGAGGCCCAGGGCCGCGGCTACAGGACGGCTAAATTCTATTTCATGGTCGGCCTGCCCTTGCCCGAGGCCGGCATTAGAGAGGACGAGGCCGTCATAGGCCTGATTAACGATATGCTCGCGGCCGTACCGGGCATCCGGCTCAACGTAACGCTGGCCACCTTCGTACCGAAGCCTCACACGCCTTTCCAGCGCTGCGCCCAGCTGGCGCCCGAGGCGGCGGCCGCTCGCATCTTCGCCATAAAGGACGCCTTCAGGCGCGAGCCTCGGGTCAAGGTCAGCTACCACGCTCCCTATCTATCCTGGCTCGAGGGCCTGGTAGCCCGGGGCGACGCTCGGGTAGGGGAACTCGTCGTCGCCGCCTATCGTCGCGGCGCGCGCTTCGACGCCTGGGACGACCTGTTCCGCAGGGAGCCCTGGGAGGAAGCCATCGCCGAGCTCGGCTTCCTGGCCGAGCCCCTGATGGCTCCCCGCCCGAAGGATGCCCGGCTGCCCTGGGCCGACGTATCGCTGGGCGTCTCCGAGAGCTACCTCGAGCTTGAGTACGAACGCTCTCGCGCCTCGCTCTTGACCGAGGCCTGCGCGCGCGACTGCGCGCATCCATGCGGAGCGTGCTCGCGCGCATGCGGCGTTGACGGCGACGAGGCGACGCTGGACGCCCTCGGGCCTGAACGAATAGGCGAGCCGTCGACCGCGGGTCATGGGTCGAGCGCGCGAGCCGGCGATCCTTGCCACCCGCCGTTGACCATGCCGGGCAAGCACGCGCCCGTGTACGGCCGGAGGCTGCGCGTACTCTTCCGCTTCTCCAAGGGCGGGGCCGCCGCCTTCTTCGCGCATCAAGAGATCATGACCATGCTGCGTACGGCCCTGGAGCTGGCCGGCCTATCGGTGGCCTATTCCGAGGGATTCAATCCCATGCCTCGCCTGGAGATATCGGAACCCTTGCCGCTCGGCTTCGAGTCGCTCGACGAGTACGGCATCACCGTGCTCGCGGGATCGCGGGAGCCGGACCTCGCCAGGGTCATCGACGAGGCCCGCTCGCGCCTGCACGGGGACCTGCGCCTCGTCGAGGCTACGCTACTGCGCTGCGAGGAGGGCAAGCGCTTCCCGTCGCTATCCGCCAGCCATTGGGGCTCCGCCTTCAGGCTATGCCTCGGCCGGGCTGGCCTGGATAGCGCTCTCATGCGAACCGCCTTCGAGGCTACGCTATCGCGGGACGATCGCCTGGCGGGCTCGTCCTGCGAGGAGTTCGTAGATGGAGAGCTAAGGCTGACCCTGGCCTTTACGGGCCGCAAGGAACTGAGCCTCGCCGCCATCTTCGAGCTGGCCTACGGAACGCCGCTCCGCGAATCCGGCGTCCTCGTCATTAGGGAACGCCAGTACGCGCGGCAGGGCGACGGCCGAATCAGCTACCTCGACATGTATAGTAATTTATACTAACGCGCTCGCGTGTGCATGGCAGGGGCGCCTGCTACGGGACTACGCCGGCGGTAGCGCGATTAGGCTACCATGCAAGTAGACAGAATATACATTATCGGAAGTCGCGCGCATCGCGCGCCGCGATTGAATTTCCTAGCC
>CAZNNA010000088.1:0-11182 GCA_964573825.1 uncultured Treponemataceae bacterium | reverse complement strand
TCATCTGCTCGTAGAGCCTATCGGCGTCTATCTCGTAGCCGCCGCGTTCGTAGTCGGAGAAGATGCGCCGAACGGAGCCGTCCATGAGGCGGCGGCCGGCCATGGTACGTATCTCCGCGAGCTCGGCGTTGCCCGCCGACAGCGACACGGCGCGGGAATCCAGGTTGACCGTAAGCCGCGCGAGGGTATCCAGGAGGCCGTTCGCCTCGCCCAGGGTGACGGGGTCGTCGCGGCGGGCCAGGGGAGGCACGAAGGTACGGAGCGTCCGCGCCGCGTCGCGCGCCTCCTCGAGGAGTACGATGCTGGAGACGGGCGAGCCGAAGGCAGTCCCTCGCTCCTCCTCGGCAATGGCCGGCAGGAGGTCTCCTATGGCGGAGAGGCCTATCGAATAGACCTGGCGGAAGGCGAGCCGGGGATTGGTCGGGTCGATGAAACGCCGTAGGTCGGCTATGGACGCGAGCCCGCTTCGGACTCGCTCCCTGTCGGCGTCGCGGACCTCGGCCCCGTCGAGCAGGGCGTCGAAGGCCTCGGCTGCCTCCACGCTCCTGGCGAAGCTCGCCTCCAACCCGTCCCGGGACAGGCTGCCGGCCATGACGCGGGCGGCCGCGTCGCACTCCTCCTGGAGGCATCCGGTCACCTCGATGGCGGAACGCAGGAAGGCCAGGTTCCTAACGCTCTCGGCGTACCGCCTGGAGTCCGCGCCTACGCCCACCAGTATGACCGCGGCGAAGGCCAGGCCCACGAGGCCCGATAGGACGACGGGAAGGAAGAGCTTGAACGACAGGGACAGGGCAGGTCTAGCGGCCTTCATGGCGCGACTCCTCGGCGAATGAGACATAGGTATACGGTTGATAGACTAACGTTTATAGGTAAGAAGCAGCCGTTACTTTTAACCTGAAAACCGTCCGTCGTCAACCTCGCCGCGCGGGACCTATACCTTGAAGCGGGCGACCTCCCTGAGTAGCCCGTCGATGCTTCGCTTGTTCTCCGCGCTCATATCGTTAACGCGATTGACGGCTGATTGGATAAGCTCCAGCCCGACGCTCATCTCGTTCATGCTGCCGCTGACCTCGGCGGTCACGCGTTCCAGGTTCTGGCTCTCCCGTATGACCTCCTGGCTGCCGGTCAGCATCTCGTCGGAACCGGAGCGGACCTTGGTCGTTATGTCGTTGAGGTTGCCGATGGCCTTGAGTATCTCGTTACTGCCGGCGCCCTGCTCCTCCATGGCGCAGAGGATGCTCGCCTCGCGCTCCGATACGCCCTTGATACGATGGTCTATCTCCTCGAACTGGCCCAGGACGGAAACCGCCGACACCGCGACCTGGTCGACCGCGGCCTTAATGGCCTTGAGCACCTTAGAGATGGTTCCGGATTGCTCGGCCGATTCCTCCGCCAGCTTACGGACCTCGTCGGCGACTACGGCGAAGCCCCTCCCGAGGTCGCCCGCGTGGGCCGCCTCTATGGCCGCGTTCATGGCCAGGAGGTTCGTCTGGTTGGCGATAGAGCCGATGAGGCCGCTGACCTCTATGAGCCGGTCGGACTCGTAGACTATCTCCTTGATCCTGTCGGATACGGCCTGCAGGTCGTCCCGGCTACGCTCGGAATCGGCCCTGAGCCCGCGCACGCTCTCGGCGTTCCTGTCCAGCCCCTGGGTGACCGAGGCGATGCTGGCAAGCATCTGCTCTACCGCCGACGAGGATTGGGTGACGTTGGCGGCCTGCTGCTCGACGTAGCCGTTGAGCCTGCGTATGTTCACCGTGATCTGTTCCATGGTGGAGTTCGTCTCCGTGACGCCGGCGGCCTGGTTCATGGTCTGGCTCTTGACGCTCGCCACGTTGGAAGCGATCTCGTTGACCGACGAGGCCGTCTCCGCCATGCTCTCCGAGAGCGCCGCTCCCACCTCGGCCAGCGACTCCGCCTGCGCCTTGATCGAGACCACGAGGCTCCTCACCTTAGCTATTGTTAAGTTAAAGTTACTTGCCAGCTCCGCCATCTCATCCTTGCCCTTGACGCTCATGGTCCGGGTCAGGTCGCCCTCGCCCTGGGATATATCCTTGAGCATCGCGGCCGCGTTCCTGATGGGCCGGGTGATGGACCGGGAAAGGAGGCTCGTCAGGACTATGGCGACGACGAGCACGATGATGCCTATGACTACGTAGTCGCGCGTAGCGACGGATACGTTGGATAGCACTTCGTCCGGATCGATGGACGTTACCAGGACCCACGGCTGGTTGGGTATGGTCGTAAAGGCCGCTATCCTGCTTCGTCCCTCGTACTCGTAGGAGCCGACGCCCGTCTCCCCCTTAAGGATGCGATCCTTAAGGAGCGTATAGAACCCTCGTTGCCCGGGCGAGGACTTGGCCCGTTCCAGGAGGTTCACCTGATCGGCGATATCCTGGCGATTCGTGCTGGTGATCAGGCTGCCGGCCTTGGTGATGATGTAAGACGCGCCGGTACGCCCGAAGGAGTACTCCTCGGATATGCGCTGGAGCTGGTCCTGCTCCAGCACGCCGTAGAGCACTCCGGCGATCGTTCCGTTCCTATAGACCGGGGTCGCGGCGACGAGCACCGCCTCGCCCGTGACGCTGCTGATGATCACGTCGGAGAACGTAGGCGTTCCCTGGATGGCCTGCTTGAAGTAATCGCGGGCGCTTACGTCGGTAAGGGTAGGCTCGGGCGCAAAGGCCCGCGCCTTGCCGCTCGTATCGACGAGGAACAGCCTCGAGTAGCCCATCTTCTTCATCTCCGCCTGCACGGCCGCCACCTTCTGGTCCCAGGGCGTATCGTCGTCTATGATCCTCCGCGCGGCGAGCGAGTCGAGGAACAGGAAATGTTGGCTGGTCTTGGCTTCCATGAGCTTGGCGTTCAGCGTCACCGCGGTGGAAAGCGTCCGCTCGACCTCTTCGCGGATGAAACCGCTGCTCGTCAGGCTAGCGTAGGTTATCAGGCCGCCGAAGGCTACTACGAAGAGAGCGCATACCGACACGCTGATCTTAACTTGGATGGATCTCATTCTAGGCTCCTGCTACTGTTAGAATATTTTCTCTTCTATCTCCATTATATACTATTATTAGCGCAGTGCAACCCGCAGCGGCGTCCGGCCAGGACCTTGCCTCGCGGTCGGGGTACTCGCCAAGCGTCCTCGGGACCGCTATCCTCGTAAGCCATGCACGATCCTACGCGTATCTTCGTCGTGGCCGCGGCCCTGGTCCGGGACGGCAGGGTCTTCTGCGCCCGGCGGGGCCCGGGCGGTCGCGAGGCGTTCCGCTGGGAATTCCCCGGGGGCAAGGTGGAGCAGGGAGAGGCTCCCGAGGCCGCGCTGGTCCGCGAGCTGCGAGAGGAGCTCCTCGTCGAGGCGACGATAGGCGGCCGGCTCTGGACCACGGAGCTATCGAGGCCCGGGCACGCCCTGGAGCTCTCCGTCTATGCCGCTCGGATAGTCTCGGGCGAGCCGGCGCTAACCGAGCACCTGGAGGCGCGCTGGCTCGGGCCCGGGGAACTCGAGGCCATGGACTGGGCGGAGGCGGATCGGCCGGCGCTGGAGGCCGTGGAGGCCTGGCTTAGGGCCCAAGCGCCGCGTTGACAGGTCGGCAGGTTAGTATTGACTACGTAAGCGCGCGTAGCCGTTCCAGCTCTACGTCGAGGCGCTCCTTGGCCCAGGCGACCAGCTCCTCGCCCTTGACCATGAAGGAACCCGGACGCGCCTCGCGGTACAGTTGCTGGCCGCGAGACCAGAACGCGCCCGAGACCCAGGCTCCGCGGTACCAGGCGGCCGCGCGCGGTGAAGATGCGGACAGGACGGCGGACTTCTCCTCCTCGGGAGCGGTCGCCAGGGCCATGGCTACGACGTAGCGGTCGCAGCGCCGAAGCAGGTCGGCGCGCTCCCTCGGCGATAGCGACGAGAGGCTCGCCATTAGCGTCGCCCATCCATCAGCGTCGCCCGTCCATCCTGGCCTCGAGCTCCTCGGCCCCCAGGTAGGCGCAGAGCGCCTCCGCGACGCGATCCTCGGCCATGCCCGCCTGCACGAGGAGTGCGCCGTGGGCCAGGATAACGCGGGCCAGGAGGGGCGCGCCCCGCTCGCGGGAGAGCACGAGGAGCGTCCGCTGCACGCCGGCCACGAAGCCGGGGTCGCAACCGTCCACCACCTGCTTGAAGGCCACGCGCGACTCCGCGTAAGGTAGGCCGGCAAGGCCGTTCTCCAGGGCCAGGAGCCCCTCGGTCGTCGCCTTGCGCGCTAGCTCGGTCGCCAGGCGCACGGCGGCCCTGGCTTCCTCGAGGGCCGCCGCCGGGCAGGCGCATCGGGACCAGAAGGCGTCGGACAGCTCGAAGGGAGCCAGGCCAGGGAAGCAGCTACAACCGTACTCGCTCTTCTCCATCGGTTTCCTCCATGCGCTCTATGAAGTCATGGGCCTACGCCCGTCGTCAAGCTCGTCGACGAGGAGCCCCAGGAAGTCAGCGAGCGGGCCGCCCTCCGCGCGAAGGCCAGCCAGGTCGATCTCAACGGCGGCCCGGAGGGCCAGGATGCCGCATTCCGCGTAGTCGACGAGGTCGGCCGCCAGGGACAGGGCCCGCGCTATACGGGCCTCGGCCTCGGGCGTACCCAGGGCCCTGAGGGCCAGTAGCTCCGCCTCGAAGGCGCTGAAGCCTTCGCGTACGCCGATCCCGGGCGCCGAGGAACGCGAGGCCGGGCCCCGAGGCCCTGCCTCGGCTAAGGCTTCGTCCAAGGCCTCCAGGGACGAGAGGACGAGGAGCCGGAGCCTGGCGTACTTGCGCCGTTCCCGGTCGTGGCGCGGCACCTTGGGAAAGCCCGCCTTAAGGAGGGCCGATAGGTCCGCGTAGAAGAGGTCTCGATCGTAGCGCGTCCGCCCTGGGGCCCGGGAAGGCGCCCGCCCGGAAGCCGTCCCCGGCGCGGAGCCCGATCCATGGGAGGGGCTATCGCGGACCGGCGGGGCCAGGTATCGCAGCGCGACCTCGTACTCGGCCTTGAGCCGAATGAAGGCCGCGCCCCTATCGTCGGCCTGGGCCTGGTCGGGATGCGTCTCCAGGGCCCTGGCCCGGAATTCGCTCTTCAGGGCCGCCTCGGTCTCGATGATGCCGGCCTCGATGAGCCGTATGAAGCGATTATGCACTGCTCAGATGACGGCGAAGCCGAGCAGGATGAGGCCCTGGGCGACGAGATAGGTAATCCATGGCACCTGGAACTCCGTCCTCGGATGCCGATCGCGCATGGTCGTCTCTCCCATGATGGCATCGGAGAGCAGGAAGGACAGGGAACCGGCCGCTACGAGGTACCAGCCGCCGCCGAGGGCTATGGCGGCGGAGACCGCTACGGCCGCCATGGCGCCCAGGACGAGCCCGTACCCGAAGGCACCGAGCATGCGGGGGCGAGGCATGGAGGGATCGTAGACGCGAAAGCGGAAGAGGAGAGCCGGCGCTATCGTGAAGACCAGGAGGAGAGGAGCCAGGAAGCCCTCGTCCAGGAGCGATCCAACGGAGGCCTTGGTTAGGAAGGCGCCGATATAGGATAGCTGCGCCGCGGCGAAGCAGAGTATCCCGAGAAAGAGGGGATCGCCGACGCGCCTCTTGATAGAAGGAAACTGCAGGTTGAAGACGTCGCCGAGGCTCGAGAGCGTCATGGCGAGGGCCGCGACGGCGAGGCCGGGGCCTCGCCGTCCACCGATCAGGCAAAGCGCCCAGGCATAGAGGCTCAGCTGGACGGAGAACGATAGGTAGGCGCCCCGGCAGAGCGGCAGGCGTTCCTCCGCGCTCCCGACGCGAGCTATCGTCACCCAATGAGCCATGAACGATACGACGACGGTAAGCGGTACGAGCGCGGCAAGGTAAAAGAATAGTCTATCCATGAAGGCCTCCAGGCCCTCAGTATCGCATGGTTCCGGGATTGTTTCACGTGAAACAAAAACGCCCCGGCGGATGGTCTCCGCCGGGGCGTCGCAGGTTCGCTTGCTTGGCTCCTAGTCCTCGTCGCCCTCGGGGTCGTCGCCGCGCCGGCGAGCGGATACGTCGTCCGCGTCCTCGTCATCGCGCGCCTCATCCTCGTAATCCGTACCGTCGAGGCGTTCGGCTGCGCTCGCCGCTACGGCGGGGGCGGCGTCCTTGCGGGCGTTCTCCAGCTCGGCGTCCTCGTTGACGATGCGATCCATGCCTATGACGAAGTCCGGGCTATCGATGTTGACGATATGGACGCCCCGGGCGGTCTTGCCGCAGAGCCGGACGTCCGCCGCCTTGGTCTTGAGGGTCTTGCCGAGGCTCGTCATGACGACCAGGTCGTCGGCCTCCCTGACGGTGACGGCGCAGACTATCTCGCCTGACTTCTCGTCGGGCTCGTAGATGCGCTGGCCCCGGGTAGCGCGGCCGTGCGGGTTGAAGTTATCGAACTCGATGCGCTTGCCGTAGCCGAACTCGCTGATCAGGAGCATCTGCTCCTCGGGGTTGACCCTGAGCATGGCGTTGAGCTCGTCGGCGTCCGACAGCCTGATGCCGCAGACGCCCCGGCTGCCGCGGCCCATGACGCGCACGTCGGTCTCGGCCATGCGCAGGGCCTGGCCCTGGCGGGTGATGAGGACGACCTCGTCCTTGCCGCTCGTGCGGCAGGCGGAGACGAGGCGGTCGCCGTCGTCAAGGTGGATGGCTATGATGCCGCGGGTCTTGGCGTTGACGAACTGGCTCGTCGCCACCTTCTTGACGACGCCGCGCAGGGTCCCCAGGAAGAGGAAGACGTCGTCGGTGAAGCCCTTGAGGTCGATGACGGTGGTGATCTCCTCGTTGGCCCCTATGGCCAGGAGGCTCTTGAGGTGGGCTCCGCGGGCCGCTCGCGAGGCCTCGGGTATCTCGTGCACCTTCTGCCAGTAGGCCTTTCCGGCGCTCGATATGTACATGAGGTAGTCGTGGGTGTTGGCCACGAAGATCTGCTCGATGAAGTCGTCCTCTATGAGCGCCGCGGAGTTGGAGCCCTTGCCGCCGCGGCTCTGGCTCCTATAGGCGGAGACGGGGACGCGCTTCACGAAGCCCTTGTTGGAGAAGAGGATGACCATCTCCTCCTTGGTGATGAGGTCCTCGATGTTGATGGCCTCCACCTCGTCGTGGACTATCTCGGTGCGCCTCTCGTCGCCGAACTTGTCCGCTATGACGCGGGTCTCGTCCTTGATGACGCCCAGGATCTTCTCCGGGTGGGCCAGCAGGTCCTTGTAGTAGGCTATCTTGGCGCGTATCTCGGCGAGCTCGGCCAGGAGCTTCTCAATCTCGAGGCTCGTCAGGCGCCCGAGGCGCATATCGACTATCGCCTGGGTCTGGGCCTCGGAGAGCGAGAAGCGCTCCATGAGGGCGGCCTTGGCGGCGTCGACGTTGCGCGAGGCCTTGATGATGCGCACGACCTCGTCGATGTTCTCGATGGCTATGACGAGGCCTTCTAGGATATGGGCGCGTTCCTCGGCCTTGCGCAGGTCGTAGCGGGTGCGTCGCGTGACGACCTCGACGCGATGCTCGACGAAGCACTTGAGCAGGTCCTTGAGCCCCAGGGTCTTGGGCATGCCCCCGACCAGGGCCAGGTTAATGACGCCGAAGGTAGTCTGCAGCGGGGTGTGGGCGAACAGCCTATTCAGGATGAGCTTGGGGACGGCGCCCTTCTTGAGCTCGATGACGACGCGCATGCCCTCGCGGTCCGACTCGTCGCGTACGTCCGAGGCGCCCTCGACGACCTTGTCGCGTATGAGCTCGGCTATCTTGGCGACCAGGTTGGCCTTGTTAACGTTGTAGGGTATCTCGGTAAAGATGATCTGTTCCTTACCGCCCTTGAGCGTCTCTATGGCGAACTTACCGCGTACGGTTAGCTTGCCGCGCCCGGTGACGTAGGCCTCGCGTATGCCGCGCTTACCGTAGATGATGCCGCCCGTGGGGAAGTCCGGTCCCTTGACGTGGGCCATGAGGCCGTCGACGGTGATATCCGGGTCGTCTATATAGGCGGCCACGGCCTCCACGACCTCGCGCAGGTTGTGGGGCGGCATGTTGGTGGCCATGCCGACCGCGATGCCCGAGGAGCCGTTGATGAGCAGGTTCGGTACCGCCGCCGGCAGGACCGAGGGCTCCTTGAGGCTCTCGTCGTAGTTGGGAACGAAGTCGACGGTCTCCTTGTCCATGTCGGCGAGGAGCTCGTCGCCTATCCTGGAGAGCTTGGCCTCGGTATAGCGGCTCGCGGCGGCGGGGTCGCCGTCGACCGAGCCGAAGTTTCCCTGGCCCTGCACCAGCGGATAGCGCAGGCTAAACGTCTGGGCCATGCGTACCAAGGCGTCGTAGAGCGATAGGTCGCCGTGGGGATGGTACTTACCCATGGCGTCGCCGGTGATACGGGCGCTCTTCTTGGTGGCCGCCGTCGGCTTGAGGCCGAGCTCGTCCATCGCGTAGAGGAGGCGCCGGTGCACGGGCTTGAGTCCGTCGCGGGCGTCCGGTAGGGCGCGCGCCACGATGACGCTCATAGCGTAGTTCAGGTAGGCGGTCCGGACCTCGTCCTCGATCGCCATGGGAATGACCTTGCCGGTTAGCTCTGCCATGTTAGACGTCCAGGTTGGAGACGTACATCGCGTTCTCCTCGATGAATTTCCTGCGGGGCTCGACCTGCTCGCCCATCAGCGTGGTAAAGACGGATTCGGCCTCTACGGCGTCCTCCATGTGAATGCGGATGATGTTGCGGTGGGCCGGATCCATGGTCGTCTCCCAGAGCTGGTCCGGGTTCATCTCTCCGAGGCCCTTATAGCGCTGGATGGCCACCTTCTCCGGGTCCTTGCCGCTCTCCGCCAGGATGCGATCCTTCTCGGCGTCGTCGTAGGCGTACTGGATCTTCTTGTCGATGACTATCTTATAGAGGGGCGGCATGGCCAGGTAGACATGGCCGCGGGCCAGGAGGTCGGTCATGTAGCGGTAGAAGAAGGTCAGGAGAAGGGTGCGTATGTGCGAGCCGTCGACGTCGGCATCGGCCATGATGATGACCTTGTGGTAGCGGAGCTTACTGATGTCGAAGTCCGCCCCGATGCCGCAGCCCAGGGACTGGATGACCGGCTGGAGCTTGTCGTTGCCGATGACCTTATCGATGCGCGTCTTCTCGACGTTCATCATCTTGCCCCAGAGCGGCAGTATGGCCTGGATGGTCCGGTCGCGGCCGCCCTTGGCCGAGCCGCCGGCGGAGTCTCCCTCGACTATGTATATCTCGCACTTCTCCGGGTCCTTCTCGGAGCAATCCGCGAGCTTGCCCGGGAGGCCCGAGCTCTCCAGGGCCGACTTCCGCCGCGTCAGCTCCCGGGCCTGCCTGGCCGCGATGCGCGCCCGCGCCGCGAGCACCGACTTCTCCAGGAGCTTGTCGATGACGCCGGGATTGGTCTCGAAGAAGAGCGTCAGCTGGTCGGCGCAGAGCGCGTCCACGATGCCCTTGACCTCGGTGTTGCCGAGCTTGGTCTTGGTCTGGCCCTCGAACTGGGGGTTGGGCACCTTGACGGACAGGACCGCCGTGAGGCCCTCGCGCACGTCGTCGCCGGAGAGCGTGTCCTCGAGCTTCTTGGCCAGCTTGGACTTCTTGAAGTACTCGTTGAGTATGCGCGTGAGGGCGCTCTTGAAGCCCACGAGGTGGGTGCCGCCCTCCCTGGTATTGATGCCGTTGACGAAGGCGAACATGGTCTCGTTGAAGGTATCGTTGTACTGGATGCCGACCTCGACCTCGATGTCGTCCCTCGTGCCCGAGAAGTAGATGGGGTCGGGGTGAAGGACGGCCTTGTTCTTATTGAGGTAGGCGACGAACTCCCTGAGGCCGCCCTCGAAACGGAACTCGTGCACCTTGGGTACGGTGAGCCTATCGTCGGTCAGCGTGATGAGAAGTCCCTTGTTAAGAAATGCTAACTCCCTTAGGCGGTTGGCCAGGACGTCGAAGCTGTAGACCGTGGTCTCGAAGATGGTCGGGTCGGCCGAGAAGCGGACCTCGGTACCGCGCCTATCGGTAGTGCCGATGACCTTGACCTCGGTCGCGGGTATGCCCGTCTCGTAGCGCTGGTGGTGCACCTGGCCTTCCTGGTGCACGCAGACCTCGCACCAGGTGGACAAGGCGTTGACCACCGAGACGCCGACGCCGTGGAGGCCTCCGGAGACCTTGTAGGTGTTCTTGTCGAACTTACCGCCGGCGTGGAGGCGCGTCATGACGAGTTCCAGGGCCGAGACCTTCTCCACCGGGTGTATGCCCGTCGGTATGCCTCGGCCGTTATCCACGACCTTGACGATGTCGTTCTTCTCGAGCGTCACGTCTATGCGGTCGCAGTGGCCGGCGAAGGCCTCGTCGATGGAATTGTCAACCACCTCGTAAACGAGGTGGTGCAGGCCGTCTATGCCCGTCGAGCCTATGTACATGCCCGGTCGCTTGCGGACGGCCTCGAGACCCTTCAGTACCTGGATGCTTGTTGCCGAATACGTCGATTCCATTGCGTTTTCCGAGGGATTACGGATAGTAGATGCCGTTACCGGCGCCGCGCCCACGAGAGCGCCGGAGAGGCGCGCCGTTCTACCGGGCGAGCGGCCAGTATATCCGGTACGGCTTAAAAAGTAAAGGCGAGCGGGCATTATATAGAAAAGAAGCGAATTCTCCAGCGTTGTGCATATCTTGTGAACAGTTTACTAATCATAGGTGGCGTAATGAATAGGTTAGCCCCCGGTTCGGAGGATGAAATAGTCGTTAAAAAATGCAATATGGTTATTTCCTTTTTATTTAAGTAATTATATACATTTACTATAAAGATTTTTAGTAGAATGCCGATAAGTAGAGCCTTTTTTTCTGTAATCACTGATGATATACTCCCGTCCCGTGGCCTTCGGGCCTGTGGATAACTTGTTGGCAAATTGTCGAGGGAGACTTGGGAATATATGGACACGTGGGATTACAGCGTTTTTTGGAGCGAGGCGATGAGCCAGTTCTCTCGGGAACTGAGCGAGCAGGAATTCTCCATGTGGTTCAACATCGACTACGATTCCGCGACCCAGGACTCCATACTCGTTCGCGTCCCCTCGGCCTTCTACCGCGACCAGCTGGCCAAGTCCTACCAGGCCGCCATAGAGGCCAAGCTCTTCGAGCTATCGGGCAAGCGACTAGGCCTTGAGTTCGTCATCGTCCGGCCCGATCCGGCGGCCGGGGGC